>CAZSWE010000010.1:15047-20549 GCA_964610715.1 uncultured Candidatus Planktophila sp. | reverse complement strand
CGAGTGAGTGAATCTTTCTGGGCAAATGAGATAAAGCTTTCACGGCCATTGCGAAGCAGCTTCTTAATGTTTGCGCGCTGTTCTTCATCCATGACGCCAAAGGTGATTTCTGCTCGAGTAATACCTGCAACGGCCGTTACAGCGGCTTCAATGTCGCGCGTTAAGCGATCGCGCATCGGGCAACCTGAGATGGTGAGCAAGATTTCTAATTCGGCAACATCACCATTGATGTTTACAGATTTGACCATGCCGAGTTCAGGAAGTGCGCGGTGAAGTTCAGGGTCTTGCACTGTAGCAAGAGCTGCGTTAACTAATTCCAGCGTTGTCATAGTAGATCAGGGTCTATTGCGTATGCGAAGCTAGATGGATACTTCGTTGATTTTGGCGAATCATCGTCGAGGACGTTGCCAATCTGCTTCTTGATAAAGTTCTTAGGATTGAGATCGGTGGCATCAAGATCTTCAAAGCCTGGACCAAGGTTTGACTTAAGCTCATTTGTGGCATGTGAAGCAAAATCACGAGCCTTCTTCACAAACTTTGCTGCATCGACGGCAAGGCGAGGAAGGCGCTCAGGACCAACGAGCACCATGGCGAGAATCGCCAGACCAATGAGTTCGCCTGCACCAAAATCAAAGAACATAGTGGCTCTACCTTACTCGGCTATTTCGATGCTGACAGTGTCAGAGTTACGGTCTTACTGGTACCGCCACGTTTATACGTGACCTCAATTTTCTCGCCAACGTTATGGGAGCGAATCGCGACTATTAACTCTTCTGAAGATGTGACTGCTCGACCATCGATTTCAGTAATAATGTCACCAGCCTTTAAGCCCGCCTTTGCCGCAGCTCCACCTGGGACGATAGCAACGCCAGTCTTGGCAATCATCGCTCCATCACCTGAGTAATTCATATCAACCGAGATACCCATAACCGGATAAGTTGCCTTGCCGTTCTTGATGAGTTGATCTGCGGTCTTACGCGCTTGATTGATGGGAATCGCAAATCCAAGTCCAATAGAACCTGTCTGGCCGCTAAAGGATGTTCCAAGAGATGCAATCGCAGAGTTAACTCCAATGACTGCGCCTGTTGAATTAACAAGTGGTCCACCTGAGTTTCCAGGGTTGATTGCAGCATCCGTTTGGAGCGCGTTGATAAAGGCGCTCTCTGCATCATTTTCTCCTGCTGTAACAGCGCGATCTTTCGCGCTAATGATTCCTAGCGTTACAGTGCCCGATAAGCCAAGTGGTGAACCGATTGCAATGACAGAATCGCCAACTGCGACCTGATCGCTATCTCCAAATTGCAGCGCCTTCAGATTTGGGGCAACGATTTTAATGACAGCGAGATCGTAAGAGCTATCGCGCCCAATTACTTTGGCGTCATATGAAAATCCATCATTGAGGCGAACGCGAATATCGCCGCCACTCATAGCCGATGAGGCAATTACATGGTTATTGGTAAGGATGTAGCCACTGCTATCGATGATAAATCCTGAACCAGTGGAACCGCCACGACCTGATTGCGCCTCAATTGAGACAACAGATGGAAGAACTCTCTGCGCAATTTCAGCCACTGATCCTGCTGGTCTTTCGATAGCAGAGGTTGTCTTTACTAGATTAACGGAACGGCCAAAGAGCGAACCTGATGAAGAAGCGCCGAATGCTCCACCAACAACTCCGACGACCAGGGCAATCAGGATCGCAGTGCGCAGTGAAATGGAGCGACCTAGCCCGCTCTGACTTGGCGCAACCCACCACGGTCCATCGTTGCGATGGCCATTCTCATTCCAATTACTCATCAGACTCGATTGCACTTTCTCTAGAGTTTTGTGGCGAGCAATAAACCATCACCGGTTGTTATAAGAACGCTCATCCAAGATTCTGAATCTGCCTTAATTGCTTTACCCGCTTCGCGTAGCGCAATGGTCTTTGGATCTCTCTGCGCTGGATCTGGCACCTTTGCCCCACCGAAGAAGTTATCAATAACAAAAACGCCACCGCTTCGTAGAATGCGATGCGCTTCAGAGATAGCAAAATTTAGATCTTCTGGGTTGTGGCGGAAGACAACTAAGTCATAGGCGCGGTCGGCTAGCTTGGTCATCACATCCATCACTGAATTGGTAATCAGACGAAAGCGCGGAGCTTCGATATCAGCTTGAGCAAAGGCCAACTTTGCGATGCTTGAATGTTCCATCTCATCATCGATTGACGTCAACGTTCCGCTCTTAATCATTCCTTCAAGGAGCCAGAGTGAACCAACGCCTGAACCAGTTCCAATCTCAACCACAGATTGTGCGCTCAATAGTTGTGCCAGGTGCCTGAGATATGCGCCTGTGCCTGGTGAAACATCATGCGTTCCGATTTCAACTCCACGGGCACGCGCTGCGCTCTTTACGGAATCTTCAGCAATAAAGCCTTCGGCATAATCGTGCGGGTTAATGTTCACGAGAGAGACACTATCCAATCGAGCAGCAAGCGCACGCCGAAACCTGTGCCGCCTTTCACATTTTCACCTGCATCAGTCTCGCTACGCGCCGGACCTGCAATATCTAGGTGTACCCATCGCGAATCTCCAACAAAGTGCTCAAGATAGAGGGCTGCAGTCACTGAACCTGCGGAGTAGTCGCCTTTATCTGCTGCATGGTTGAGATCTGCAACATCGCTATCGAGTGAATCTCGATAGTCATCAACCAATGGCATATGCCAGACACGTTCACCGCTTGATTCTCCGATAGCAACAAGTTCTCGCGCTAACTTTTCATCGCGGGTATACATCGCTGCGTACTGTCGACCTAAACCTAAGGTTGCTGATCCAGTAAGAGTTGCAATATCAATTAAATAATCTGGATCAAGATTTTCGAGGGCGTAACCCAGGCCATCTGCAAGAACCAAGCGGCCTTCTGCATCGGTATTGATGATTTCGACGGTGGTTCCGTCATATTGAGTAATCACATCAGATGGGCGCTGCGCAGTTCCCGAAAGCGCATTCTCTGCACACATTAATAGCGCGGTTACTTTTACCTGTGGTTGTAAATCAGGAAGGGCGCTCAGCGTTGCAAGAGCTGCTGCAGCTCCTGCCATATCGCTCTTCATAGCTGTCATAAATTCATATGGTCGCTTCAGCGAGACGCCACCTGTATCAAATGTGATTCCTTTTCCAACGATGACTACATGTGGAAGAGCGGCTGCTGACTTTGCCTTACCTCGTGGAACATATGTGATTTCGATAAAACGAGGTCCCGGTTTGGGAGATGAGTTACCGACAGCGCGGAGACCGCCGAACTTGGCAAGCTCTTTTCCAGCAAGGATGCGAATCGATAGCCCCATCTCATCGGCAATTGTCTGCGCCTCTTGCGCCATCCAAAGAGGGTTCTTGATATTTGATGGAGTAAGAATCAAGTCGCGAGCGGTATACAGAGCGCGCGCAATCGTGTGTGCAGCCTTGACGGGCGCTCCATCTTTTGTGGCAATTAAGAACTGTGGAATCTCCGGAGTCTTTCCAGTCTTTAAACTCCATTGATAAGCACCTAGGGTCAGCGAAACACCATGAGCTTTTATTTCAGCAGCGCTCTGTGCGCAGAGCGAGACGAGCGAGAGGGCCTTGCCTCGGACTTTCTTACCAAGCGCGGCACCTGCGGTACGAAGAGAAGTTAAAGAGTTATCTCCCACACCGATGAGATAGATGCGATCTACTTCAGCATCCTCGTGAGCTACTGGGATTTCAAAGAGCTCCCCAGCTTTTCCTGAGGCATCGAAGAAATTGATCTCGTCGAGAAAGCTGACTTCAAAGTATTTCTCGAGTTTTGCAATGAGCCGGGCATCAGCTGTGAATTCAAATTTCTCATCTTTATTCTTGATATAGCCAAGAGCGAGAATATCGGCGCCAACAATTGAATCAATCTCTGGCGAAACTACTGCAAGAATCTTTTTATCCCACTCTACTTTTTGATGAGCGCTACAGCGGCTTCAAGGGCTGCGCTGAGATTATTTGCTTCCTGTGGGTTGAGCTCGACTACGAGACGACCGCCACCTTCGAGTGGAATGCGCATCACTAGTGAGCGGGCTTCCTTAGTGACTTCCATCGGTCCATCACCTGTACGGGGTTTCATAGCTGCCATGGTGGGGACTCCTTGTTGTCGAAACTGCCGGGGACCGTGAGGTCGAGTAGTGCAGGGAGAAGTATCTCGCAGAATCGGGCGCGGGTGAAATCGAGCCGAAGGGGCCAAAGAGGGTGGAAAGAGCGCTTTCTCTAGATTCCGAGGTGGCCTTTTAAGCGGGATTTTCCTGATGAAATGACGGCAACAACAGCGCGCTCAGGGACTTGTAGCAGGATTGCAATATCTCCACTTGATTTACCTCGCAGATAGTGCAACGTCAAGATGATGCGCTCTTCTTCTGGCAAAGATGCGAGCAACTGCGCGATGGTCTCTTGGTTGCTCACAGAATAAAGGTTACTCGCTTGCGAATTAAAATAGTCGAGCAAATCGAGCGAGAGAGATACGCACGCCCACGTATAAGAATGGCACAACCAAGAGAAAGAGCGCCCTTGGCGCAGCTACAGTCTCTGACCAGTCAAAACGTGTCTTGGTCGCTGAAATTGGAGTCAGAAGAAAGCTGCCACTTCCTTTGAGAATCTTGCCAATGTGTTCCACATCGCAGCGATGGGGTGGTTGCCAATGTGTGACTGTCATCAGATCAAGCAAGCCAAAAGATTTAAAACGAGGATACATAAAGTGTAGCGGCCCAGTAAATGCAGCGATGGAAGTTCCAACTCCTTCACGCTGATCGCTCGTTACCCAGACTTTAGTCTGTAACATCCAATCGCCTTGCGATGGCCAATCTGCAATCTTTTCCCAGACTTGTTCACATGGAGCATTAACTGTGAATGAAATGCGAAGAGTGTTGGGTTTCATTTACTTATCTTCCAAAAGCTTTTGCTACTGCATCTTCTGGAGAAGTTGCCCAATAGATTAAATCGCGCATGCCCGGCTTTACAAAATTATGTGTCTCTAAATGCTCGACCAACGCATGGAGAGGTTCATAAATTCCATGTGGGTCGAGAATGATGACTGGCTTCTTATGAAACTCAAGGTAGCGCCCAACCCAGATTTCAAAGAGCTCTTCTAAGGTGCCAAGTCCGCCAGGCAAAGTGATAAAGGCATCCGCTAAATCTTCGATTTTAGCCTTACGTGTTCGCATCGAGTCGACAACAATAAGTTCGTCGCTATCGTGATCGGCAAATTCAATATCTACCAACTTCTGCGGAATGATTCCAATCGTCTTTCCGCCCTTGCTACGAGCGCCGCGAGAGATTGCTCCCATCGCTGAGATATGTCCACCACCTGAAACTAATTCAGAGCCCTGCGATGCAATTTCGGCACCAAGTTCAAATGCCAGGTCGATAAATTTAGAGTCGATGGTTGGAGATGACGAACAGAAGACTGCAATACGCATGAGGGACAGGATAGGGGTTAGGCTTAGCGCATGTCGTCTCTCGCTCATGG
>CAZSWE010000010.1:0-14947 GCA_964610715.1 uncultured Candidatus Planktophila sp. | reverse complement strand
CATGTCACTGTCTTTGCTGTCGATAAATTCCCACGCATGGTTGATTACGTGATGCCAAGTGGAGTTCGTATCGCAGATGCAGATCGCGTAAGACTCGGCGCGCACCTGGCATCTGGAACAACCGTCATGCACGAAGGATTTGTGAATTTCAACGCTGGAACACTTGGTACATCGATGGTTGAAGGTCGAATCTCTGCCGGCGTAGTAGTAGGCGATGGATCTGATGTCGGTGGTGGCGCATCAATCATGGGCACCCTCAGCGGCGGCGGGAAAGAAGTCATCTCTGTCGGAGAAAATTGTCTACTTGGAGCAAACTCTGGTCTTGGAATCTCACTCGGTGATAACTGTGTGATTGAAGCCGGGACATACATCACCGCCGCCGCAAAGGTCACCCTTCCTGATGGTGAAGTTGTTAAGGCTGGAACGCTATCGGGCGCTCATAACCTTCTCTTTCGCAGAAATTCATTAACTGGCGGACTCGAAGTTGTCTTACGCACCGGCACATGGGGCGGGCTTAACTCTGTTCTGCACGCCAATTAATTCGACAGTTAATTACGCAGGTATAGCTAACGAGAAGTAAGGCGATGGAATCTTCGCGCGACTTCTAAAGGTATCCCCGCGCAAAATCTTGTAAGAACCATCGCTGGCAATACCTTTAATGCTGGTGACAGCACCTGCAGTGTTACGCGAGATTATTTCTAGCGCGACAATATCTGGAAGTAGAAATGCGGTCGCAACAAGCGCCTGGGTGGCACTTGCCTTCCAATTCACAAAACGTGGATTATGTTTAATATCGAGACTTCCTGGATCTGGCACCGATTGCGTGTAGCTGGTGGCTTGGCCCCACGCATCTCTGGTTGTCTGCGTTGCTCCACCAGAGGATGAGAAGTAGTAGGCCTGTACTGGTTTGCCTCCTGCCAGGATTGCCAAACTGGTTGTTGAATCGATGTGAGTGTTAATCACAGCTGCCCGCCAAAACTTTCCAAAGCGCGGCTCTATCTCTTTTGAGTATCCAACAAAATTCTGATCAGAGATATGGTCATACACATGGCAATCACATGAAGTTCTTAAGGGGCCTAACTTTGAGAGCGCATAAGAACGAGAAGCTATCGCTTGCGCTTCAAGGGCCGCCATTGGCCAACTCGATGGCACTTCACTGATTCCGAGTAGATACTCATCATGCATGCTCAAAGAGTTGGTAACTTCCATCGCACCTTTAACAATCTTGATTTGAATCTGGCCATATCGATATCGCGCGGTCTCGCCCGGATGGCCCACTGTGATCACAGCGCTTGGCCCTTTCCAGCGAATCGTGAATGCAGTTCCAGATAACGCTCCGTATGTTGCTAGCCCTGCCTGAACTCTGAAGGTTGCCTTTTGACGGTTTTGTAGCGTTGCAATCGGTAAGACCTCTTGGCTATCACCGATATCGCCAGCAAAGATTTCAATAAAGGATTCAGGGGTAGCGGTAACAAATGAGGCGGCGCGAACAGCGTGTGCCAGATTGACGCGCACTGTATGTGTATCAACTATCGGCGCAATGACGACATCTTTGTAGTAGTAATTCAAGATTGCAGTAGCACTTTCGCCAGCTAGTGCGCGTACCTTTGCGCCAATTTGGCTCATACCTACGCCATGTCCATACCCGGAACCTGTAAATGAGAATGAGGCAGGGGCTTCAGCGCGAGCAGAGGAGAGAGATGAGATAACAAGAATTGTTGCGAGTGAAAAAGCTTTAAACGTCCTCATCAGAGGATGCGCTCTTTCTGGCATTTACAAAGGTGCGGTATTGCGCAATTACTTCAGATGGATTTCCACGCGCCATGAGTGTGCCCTTGTTTAACCAAACCACTTCATTGCAGACATCTTCGATGGTTGCCAGCGCATGGCTTACCAAAATCAGCGCACGATCAGATGATCGCAACTCTTTGATTCGATTAAGGCTCTTCTCTTTAAACTTGGCATCTCCTGTGCTGAGCGCTTCATCGATAATGAGAATATCCGGTTCGACTACTGCAGCTACTGAAAAAGCCAAACGCGCATACATTCCTGATGAATAGGTACGCATTGGAGCATCGATAGCTTCTCCTAGCTCAGAGAAATCAGCGATGGCATCAAAGTTTTGGTCGATATCTTCGCGCGACATACCTGCAGCAAGCCCGCCGAGATAAACGTTGTCGCGACCAGTCATTGCTGGGTTAAATCCAACTCCCAGCGCGAGGAGCGTGCTGACGCTTCCGTAGACTTCAACTCGCCCTTGAGTCGGTGGAACAATTCCTGAAATAACGCGCATCAGAGATGATTTTCCAGCTCCATTGGAACCGATAACCCCAAGGACCGCTCCGTAGTGCACATCAATATTGACATCGCTCAGTGCGTTCACAACTCTCGTATGTTTCTTACCTCTACCCAAAGTACGTAGGCGCGCCTTGAGAGTTGGTTTCTTATCGATTGAAGTTGTATAAGTGAGTCCCAACTCTTTGACAGATACTGCCAAGCTGTGAGGTGCGTGTGGATGGTTATAGTCGGACAGCGAAATCACGCTCCCTCGATAAGAAGAAGTATGTGCCGACAATGAAGATGGCAAGGGCCCAAATCAGCGAATGGAGTAATCCAAAGGTTGTTGGCGCTTCTGCATACACAACAACCCGAGACCAAGAATCAAGTAGATAGAAGAGCGGGTTAGCAATCTGGAGCGATTTGATTTCATCAGAGACGCTACTTGCTTCATAGAGAATTGGCGATAAGTAAAGAAGGCTGCGTGTGAGATATGGAAGCATGCTAGAAACATCGCGGAAGTAGACATTGACGCATGAAATCAAGATCGACATTCCAAGCCCCATGAGCAGCGCAATCATAAAGATTGGAATCGCCCAGAGCATCTGCCACGAATATGGCAAGCCAATAAGTAAATGGATTGCGGCAAAGACAATCAAGGTAGGGACAAATTTAAATAGGGCGATTACCGTGGCTGAGATAGGAAGCATCACGCGCGGGAAAGAGGTATTGAGAATGAGTCGTTGGCCAGAGGTAATCGCCTTGACTCCACCGGTCAAACTATTGGCGATGAGGTAGAAGAGAAAGAGAGTCGCAGTCAGATGTCCGAATCTATTGGCATCGCTACTGCCTCCGATCACATAAATCAGAAGGAAGTAAACGCCAGAGAGTAAGAGCGGGTTGAGGACCAACCAGAGTTGGCCAAAGACAGTTCCGTAATTCTTCTCTCTTAGCTCTGAGCGAGAGAATTCAGCGATAAAGGTTCGACGTCCCCACAAGGTGCGCAGATAGTCGCGCATGGGTGGCATGCCCGCACGAAACGGCTCATAGACGACTACTGGCTTATCCACGTGCAAAAGGCTACCGCAGTAGTGCAGACCTCATTGAGAAGCGGGTACGAGAGTCTTTGGTGAAGAGATAAATCCCGCACCCCACGCGAAGTGCATAGTCGGAATTACGACAAGTAGTAGTAGATATTCACCAATTGAGGTTGAAATCTTTAACGATGCAAGTACAACAAAGAGTAGATAGACAAGTGCTGGGATGAAGAAGATAGAAGAGAGCGCAATTCCAAGAACGAGCGAGGCGCAAAAACCAAGTAAGGCAAAGGGAGGTGCAAGGTAGCGATAATTTATTGTTCCGGAATGGCGACGAGAAACCACTCGACGCCAACGTCCGTATTCAAAATACTGCTTGGCAAGTGCGCCAACGCTAGAACGTGGTCGATAGGTAACGTGCAAACGAGGATCAAAGTAGATAACTCCCCCGTTTTCACGCAACCTAAAGTTGAGCTCCCAATCTTGTGCACGGGTAAAGCGTTCATCGAATCCACCAATTGCAACGAGTGCTTCACGCCTAAATGCGCCGAGATAGACGGTATCTACTTCACCGGCTTCACCACCTGTATGAAAGCGTGATGCGCCAACGCCTAATGGACTTCTCATTGCGCCAGCTACTGCACGTTCAAATGCAGTAGTACCAACTGCAGCCATGACGCCGCCAACATTGACCGCACCAGTCTTATTAAGTATTTCGACAATAAGTGAGATGTAATTCTTTGGAATTTGTGCATGGCCATCGACGCGAACTATTACTGGGCTCTTCGAAGCAGCGAGCGCAAGGTTAAGACCAGCTGCAGTCTTGCCTGTAGGGCTATCAAGTAACTTAACTCGATTATCGTGCGAAGCTAACTTCGTTGCAATTTCGTTGGTGCGATCACGCGAAGGACCTAACGCCAAGATGATTTCAAGTGGTCCGCGATAATCCTGAGAAAGTACCGAGAGAACTGCGCCCTCTAAATGTGACTCTTCATTGAGAACTGGGAGAATGACGCTAATTGCAGGCAGCGGTGAGCCAATTAACTCAGGTATCGGTGTCGCCATAACCCCTCCACGCTATCGTGCAAGTACCCTACGGATGTGAAATCTTCTCGTGCAATTCGAATTATTACATCACTCTCTGTGGGTGTTGTCGCGATTGCATCCATTTCTTGGCTCGGATTAGGCCAAGTCAGTGGACAGATTTCTCGTATCGATGTCTTTGCCAACCTGAAAGACCGTCCAGAGAAAACTTCGCAGGCGCTCAACTACCTAGTTGTGGGATCAGATAATCGCGAGGGTCTTACTAAAGAACAGATTAAAGCTCTACGTGTGGGAAGCACCAAGGTTGCAGCAGGTGGGCGATCAGACACGATGCTGCTTGTGCACATCAGCAAGTCACGCGATTCCGCCTATATCGTCTCAATACCTCGCGATACTTTGGTCACGGTTCCAGCCCATAGAAGCCAAGATGGAACTCGCGATATTCCGCCGCTTCCAGGCAAGATCAATGCAGCATATGCATTCGGTGGCGCGCCGCTTCTCATCCAGACTATTGAAGAGAAAACAAATTTGCAGATTGACCATTACATTGAAGTAAGTTTTGCTGGCTTTACCGGAATTGTAGATGCACTTGGTGGAATTGAAGTCTGTTCTAAAGTTGCAATCAATGATCCTAAGAGCCACCTGGTGTTGGCAGCGGGTACACATACCCTCAATGGAATTGAGGCGTTGAAATACGTCCGCACCCGCGACTTTGATGGACGTGGCGATATTGGTCGCATGGAACGTCAGCAACAGTTTGTTGGCGCCGTGCTTCGCAAAGCTACAAGTTCGGGAGTGCTTCTTAACCCAATCAAGTTAACTAATTTTTATAATGCAGCGATCTCTAGTGTAAAGATGGATGCCGGTGTTACCAAGAATGATCTGCTCACACTTGCCAAGCAACTTCGTAATCTCTCCTCTGGAAATGTACGGACTCTGACAGTTCCAATTTCAAATCCCAACGGGCGCCATCCCACCGCAGGATCGGTAGTAATTTGGGATGAAGTCCTAGCGGCTAACCTCTGGACCAAGATCCGTAACGATGAAGCCTTACTTGAGACCGTTAAGCCAACGGCGAGCGCTTCAGCGAAGCCTGTCACAATCGATAAATTCAAGACAAAGACAGCCGCAGATAATCCTTGCGCTGCAATAGACTCTCGCGCATGACTCTGAAGCTCTCAGTAATTGGCTGCGGTTATCTCGGCGCCACCCACGCAGCATGTATGTCCTCACTTGGATTTGAAGTAGTTGGTATTGATACTGATCAAAGTAAAGTTGATCTACTTTCTCGCGGCGAACTTCCATTCTACGAACCAGGGCTAGACACCTTATTGGCGGCTGAGATGAAGACAGGGCGTCTCTCATTTAGCACTGACTTTTCTTCTGTAAAGGATGCAGATGTTCACTTCATCTGTGTAGGTACTCCTCAAAGTAAAGATGGATTGGCCGCAGATCTGACCTATGTGAAGTCATCAGTTGCAGCGATTGCACCTTTTCTTAAAGATGGCGCTCTCGTAGTCGGAAAGTCGACGGTCCCAGTTGGAACAGCTCAGTTACTGCGTGAACAGTTAGCAACCTCTGCTCCACAGGCTGATTTGGCATGGAACCCTGAATTCTTACGCGAGGGCTTTGCTGTCGAAGATACCTTGACGCCAAATCGATTGGTCGTTGGCGTTGCCAATGATCGCGCTGAAGAGATTCTCAAAGAGGTTTATAAGCCAGTTATCGACCTTGGAACTCCTTGGATTCGCGCAGATCTACCAACAGCTGAACTCGTCAAGGTCGCCGCAAACTCATTCCTTGCGACAAAGATTTCATTCATCAACGCAATGGCTGAAGTCTGCGAAGCAGCTGGCGGAGATGTCACCGTTCTTGCCAAGGCAATTGGATATGACCCACGAATCGGTAGTCGCTTCTTGCAGGCAGGTATTGGTTTCGGTGGTGGATGTCTTCCTAAAGATATACGTGCATTTATGGCGCGCGCGCAAGAACTTGGCGCAGATCAAGCGCTCGAATTCTTACGTGAGATTGATGCCATCAACCTTCGCGCACGTCAGCGCGTCATCGATGTTGTACGTGCAGATCTTTCAGAAGATCTAACTCAATATAAAATCGCTGTACTCGGTGCAACTTTTAAGCCCGATAGCGATGATGTGCGTGACTCCCCAGCTCTCGATATTGCAGCGCAGTTACAGGCAGCTGGAGCGCAAGTTGTTGTTCATGACCCTAAGGGCATTGAACCAGCGCGTAAGCGTTTTCCTAATCTGGATTATCAAGAGAAGGTTGCAGATGCCGTTAAGGGCGCCGATGCAATTTTGCACTTAACTGAATGGAAAGAATACCGCGAGCTAGATCCTTCAGTTATTGGTCAACTTGTAAAGTCTAAGTTCCTGATTGATGGGCGCAATGCGTTAGATCGCAATAAGTGGCGCGCAGCTGGATGGCGAGTACACGCGCTAGGTAGAACTGACTAGGGAAGAACTGACTAAAAACCAGTTTTAGTATTGCGACGGGCGCTCAATTGGGCGCCTTTTGCTTTTGCCTCAGTAGATAGCTCTGAAAGCTGAGCTTCAATCTTCTTCGCAACTGCTGCATCTGCAGAACCAATGATGCGCGCTGCCAAAATTCCAGCGTTCTTTGCGTTATCGATACCAACAGTTGCGACTGGGACTCCCCCGGGCATCTGGACGATAGAGAGAAGTGAATCCATTCCATCGAGGTTCTTTAGAGAAACAGGAACACCAATCACTGGAAGCGTTGTAAGAGATGCAACCATTCCAGGAAGGTGGGCTGCTCCTCCTGCGCCAGCAATAATTACTTTGTAACCTTTGGATGCCGCGCTCTTTGCAAATTCGACCATCTCTTCAGGCATGCGATGGGCTGAAACTACATCTGCGCTGTAGCTAATTCCAAATGAATCAAGGGCCTTGGCAGCTTCTTCCATGACTGGCCAATCAGAGTCCGAGCCCATGATGATTGCTACATCTTTACGATCACT
Organism: uncultured Candidatus Planktophila sp.; assembly: GCA_964610715.1. Lineage (GTDB taxonomy): Bacteria > Actinomycetota > Actinomycetes > Nanopelagicales > Nanopelagicaceae > Planktophila. Next base: position 7,591 of record CAZSWE010000010.1, on the reverse strand, counting down.
CATCGATAGCTCCGCTCATATAGTCACGTGCATGCTGCACATCAGTGGTTAATTGTAGAAGGTCAGAACCAACAGCGGTGACATGTCCAATCTTGCGACCAGGGCGAACTTCCTTCTTATATTGATGGAATTTCAGCTCTGGGTTACGAGCCATGAGGTGAAGATAGGGGCGATACATGTCGGTCTTCTCGCCGCCCAAGATATTTCCCATGACTGAATACTCAGCCGTCATAGCGGGATCGCCGAGCGGTAAATCAAGAATGGCGCGAAGGTGTTGTTCAAATTGGCTGGTGCGCGCACCATCGATAGTCCAATGTCCAGAGTTGTGAGGGCGCATCGCTAACTCGTTAATAAAAATCTTTTCACCTTTCACAAACATCTCAACTGCCATCACGCCAACGACGCCGACTTCTTGCGCAATATCGAGCGCTAGCTTCTGTGCTCTTTCAGCTAACTCAGGTGTAATGCACTGTGCAGGTGAAATTGTGAGGGTACAGATTCCATCTTCTTGGACTGTCTCTGTAGGACTCCAGCTCGTAGCCTGACCATGAGGAGAGCGGGCCACCATTACTGCGATTTCAGAGTCAAATGAAATCAGCTCTTCAATCAATAGCTTGGGATTAGTTTTGAGCACTTCTGCCAATTCATCCTGAGAATTAATCTTCCAGACCCCACGTCCGTCGTAACCGCCCGATATCGCTTTGGCAATCAGTGGATATCTTTCAATCTCTTTCGTTGATGTAACCACCTTCCACTCTGGTGATGGATAGGCGCTTAACTTCTCGCGCATCTGCGCTTTATCTTGCGAATAGATAAATGCGCTAGCAGGTGGATAGACGCGAATACCTGCAGCTTCCAGCCCCTTAATCACAGAGAGCGGGACTAGCTCATGTTCAAAGGTGATGACGTCACAGTTAGCTGCAAATTCTTTGAGAGCTTCTAGATCGGTGTAGTCACCCACAACATGGTGTGTGAGTTGTGCGCCTGAATCTTCAGGGCTCGCAGCAAAGAGATGGAGATCGATTCCAAGAGCTGTAGCTGGCGCAACCATCATGCGCGCTAATTGCCCTGCGCCTATGACGCCAACGCGAGGGAATCTTTCATTCACGCGCCTATCGTAGATGAACGATGTCTCCCACTGTCACTCGAGAACCATCTTCGAGAATGAGTTCGCCTGCAGGCGTGACATCGACAGCTTTTGCGTTCTTATGACTGCCATCTGGATGTTCAATACGAATATCGTGGCCAATCGTCGCCGAGCGCTCGTTGTAGAGATGGCGAAGATCTTCGCCGTTCTGCCACCTTGTGAAGAGCTCCTCAAAAGTCGTCAGGAATGTAGAGAGAATCAGATTGCGATCAAGGTGTGAAAATTGTTGAAGAGCGAGTGACGTAGCGTGAGCAACAGGTAACTCTTCCTCTGTCATTCCAACATTGATGCCAACTCCAATGATGACTCCTTCACTACTTACTTGCGCGATGATTCCTCCGACCTTTCCGTCACTTAAGAGAATGTCATTGGGCCATTTAAGAGTGGGAGAAGATTGAGGATCTAACTTTGTAAGTGCAAAGATTGCAGCAAGCCCTGTAAGCAGTGGTAAGAAGGACCAATCAGATTTTTCACGTTGTGGTTCGATATAGAACGAGAACATGAGAGCAGAAGATGCTGGTGCATCGAATTTTCTATCGAGGCGACCACGACCTGCGCTTTGAAATTCTGTTGCAATCACATCGCCATTACTCGCTTTTTTATCTGCAACTAATTGAGTTAAGTCATCTTGAGTCGACCCCGTGACTTCAACCACGCTTACTCGCCAGTACTGCGAGATTTTTTCTGAGATCACCGAACTATCTAGCGGTGGTCTTGGCGCAAGTGTGCTCACGACTAGTACCTTATGTTCATGAGCCCAGATCTGCACACTACTGCCGGCAAAATCGAAGACCTTCGTGAGCGTATCGATGAAGCTGTACACGCTGGATCTGCCCGTGCAGTAGATAAGCAACATGCAAAGGGTAAAGGCACAGCGCGTGAGCGAATTGAGATGTTGGTTGACCCAGATTCATTTACAGAAATTGATGAGTTTGCCCGCCATCGCGCACAGAACTTTGGCATGGAGAAGAACCGTCCATACGGAGATGGCGTAGTCATCGGTACGGCGACAGTCGATGGACGACCAATCGCCTTGTATTCACAAGACTTCACAGTCTTTGGTGGATCACTCGGTGAAGTACATGCTGAGAAAATCGTAAAGATTGCTGAGTTTGCCCTTAAATCTGGAATTCCATTGATTGGCATTAATGATTCGGGTGGCGCGCGCATCCAAGAAGGCGTCGCCTCGCTCAACGGTTACGGAAAAATCTTTAGGCTCAACACCCGCTCATCTGGAGTCATTCCTCAGATTTCACTCATTCTTGGCCCCTGCGCAGGTGGATCTGCCTATTCGCCAGCTCTGACTGACTTCACTGTAATGGTGAAAGAGACTTCAAATATGTTTATCACTGGCCCAGATGTCATCAAGACTGTCACTGGTGAAGATGTAGATATGGAAGAACTTGGTGGAGCCTTTACACACAACACTAAATCTGGAAATGCTCACTACATGGCTGACTCTGAAGCCGACGCCATTGATTATGTAAAGGCGCTTCTGTCATATCTGCCATCAAATAATATGGATGGCTCCCCTGTTCTTCCTCCAACGCAGACGCTAGATAAATCAACCGCAGATGTTGCGCTCAACACTTTGATTCCAGATAGCCCAAATCAGCCATATGACATGAAGTCGCTAATCCAGGCGCTCGTCGATGAGGGTGAGTTCCTCGAAGTTCATGCTCTCTATGCCCCAAATATTGTTGTTGGCTTTGCGCGTATCGAAGGCCAATCTATTGGCGTTATTGCAAATCAACCTTCACAGCTAGCGGGCACGCTCGATATCAACTCATCTGAGAAAGCGGCTCGTTTCCTACGTTTCTGCGATGCATTTAATATTCCAATTCTCACCCTCGTTGATGTTCCAGGATTTATGCCTGGCACCGAACAAGAGTGGAACGGCATCATTCGTCGTGGTGCAAAGTTGCTCTACGCCTACGCTGAAGCTTCTGTGCCACTTGTCACTCTGATTACTCGCAAAGCCTATGGCGGCGCCTTTATTGTGATGGGATCTAAGTACTTAGGCAGCGATATCAACTTCGCCTGGCCAAGTGCAGAGATTGCAGTGATGGGCGCTCAAGGTGCGGTCAATATCTTGTATCGTAAAGATTTAGCTGAAGCTAAGGATCAAGATGCAAAGCGCGCAGAGTTAATCACTGAATACACTGAGAAATTCTCTAACCCATATCTTGCAGCAGAGCGCGGCACCATCGATAGCGTTATTGAGCCTGAAGATTCTCGTCAATACATCACTAAGGCATTCCGTACTCTCAAGACCAAGCGAGATACGCTGCCGGCACGTAAACACGGAAATATCCCTCTGTAACAATGAAATTTACTGTCACTGCAGGACATCCCACGCCTGAAGAGCTCGTTGCCCTGCAGGCTGTCTTGGCTAATCACAAAGCAGTCGAACTCACGCCCGTAATCAAGCGGAGCGTCTTTGGGTTGCCACAACTACGCCAACCGCTACCTCACCAAATTACTTTTGGCGCGCGAAAGTTTGAGTAAATGCCACGCATAGTTCTTGCTTCTCAATCTCAATCCCGCAGAAGGCTGCTGGAAGATGCGGGCCTCAAGCCGACCATCATTGTGAGTAACGTCGACGAAGAAACCGATTTCTTCAACGCCATGACTCCAGAAGATATGGTCATTGCCCTTGCAATTTCCAAGGCGCATACCGTGCGAGAGCAGATTGATTACCCAGCGCTGATTATTGGTTGCGATTCAACATTTGATGTCGATGGAGTTTCATTCGGTAAGCCAGGAACTGCCGATGTTGCACGCGAACGTGCCAAGAAGATTAGTGGCCGGTCTGGGCTATTACATACAGGCCATTGCATTATTGATACCGAGAAAGGTGTTGAGATTGCTGATCGGGTAACGACAAAAGTTACCTTCTCTGAAATGAGCGATCTTGAAATTGATGACTACATAGCATCCGGTGAACCACTTCATGTGGCGGGAGGATTCACCCTTGATGGATTTGGCTCTCCCTTTATTCCATTGATAGAAGGCGATTACACAAACGTTGTAGGAATATCAATGCCATTTCTTCGCAGCGCCATGAAAAAACTTGGCTACTCTTGGCCACAGGTGAAGGAGATGTCATGAAGCGAGTGCTGATTGCAAATCGAGGCGAGATTGCTCTGCGCGTTATTCGCGCATGTAAAGATCATGGTTTGGAATCTGTCGCGATTTACTCTGAAGAAGATCGTGATGCGCTTCATGCCAAGAGCGCTGATTACTCATATTCACTCAATGGAACTGTTGCTAAAGATACTTACCTCAACATTCCAAAAATCATCGCTCTAGCAAAAGAGTCAGGCGCCGATGCAGTGCATCCTGGTTATGGCTTTCTCTCTGAAAATGCTGACTTTGCCCAAGCCGTCATTGATGCAGGGCTGATTTGGATTGGACCTCCTCCATCTGCCATTAGCGCACTGGGTGACAAGGTTTCAGCTCGTCGCATTGCCGCCCTTGCTGGTGCACCACTTGTAGCCGGAACTAAAGATCCAGTCACAGGACATGACGAAGTGTTGGCATTCGCAAAAGAGCACGGTTTACCGGTTGCAATTAAGGCAGCCTTCGGTGGCGGCGGACGCGGACTCAAGGTCGCTCGCACTATGGAAGAAATTCCTGAGCTCTATGCATCTGCTGTTCGTGAAGCCATTGCCGGTTTTGGTCGCGGAGAATGTTTTGTGGAGCGTTATTTAGATAAACCGCGCCACGTAGAGACTCAAGTCTTGGTTGATCAACATGGACATGCCGTTGTTGTTTCTACCCGCGACTGCTCGCTGCAGCGCCGTCATCAGAAGTTGGTAGAAGAAGCTCCAGCGCCATTCCTGACTGACGCTCAGAACGAAGAGTTATACCGTTCAAGTAAGGCAATTATGAAAGAGGCTGGTTACGTCGGCGCTGGTACCTGCGAATTCTTAGTGGGCGTTGATGGAACAATCTCATTCTTAGAGGTAAATACCCGACTTCAAGTTGAGCATCCGGTATCTGAAGAAGTTACTGGAATCGATCTCGTCCGTGAACAATTTAGAATTGCGATGGGTGAAAGTTTAGGTTTCGACGATCCAGTTATTCGCGGCCACTCACTTGAATTCCGAATTAATGGAGAAGATCCAGGACGCTCCTTCTTACCTGCTCCAGGACGAATCACTTCCTGGAATTTACCTACCGGTCCAGGTGTTCGAGTAGATGCTGGCTTTAGAAATGGCGATGTTATCGGCGGCAACTTTGATTCACTGTTAGCGAAGTTGATTGTCACGGGTGCCACTCGAAAAGAAGCTATCGAGCGCGCTCGTCGCGCTCTTGCCGAATTCGAAGTTGGCGGGCTAGCAACGGCTATTCCTTTCCACAGAGCCATCTTGGAAGATCCCGCCTATACCGAGAATTTCAAGATCTACACCAGCTATATAGAAAATGAATTTAAGAATGAAATTCCTGCCTTCCAGAGCGCAGTTGCGGATGTGCAGACCAAAGTTGCTGCTGAGAAATTGGTAGCTGAGGTCAATGGAAAACGCTTTGAAATTCTCGTTCACGCGCCCGAACCTGTTGTAAAGCGCCATCGCGCAAAACAGGCATCTGCGGCTGGGGCATCAGGGACTGGTTTAGCTAGTCCAATGCAGGGTACGGTGGTAAAGATTGCTGTGACAGAAGGTCAGCAGGTTTCTGCAGGCGACTTAGTAATAGTTCTGGAAGCGATGAAGATGGAACAGCCCCTTAATGCACATCGAGATGGTGTGATTAAGAACTTAAAGGCTTTCATTGGTGAGACTGTTGCGGCGGCAACAGTTCTCTGTGACATTATTGAGGCATGACATCGACTGAGCTCCTGTATTCAGATCCCCTCGCTGCTGCAACTGCAGCCGCTGCAGAAATCGCAGAGCGCACAGGTGTGGCGTCACACGATGTAGCGCTCGTGATGGGTTCTGGTTGGGTAACAGCAGCCGATGCGTTGGGAACGCCAGCTTACGAATGCGATGCGCACGAACTCACCGGTTTCTTTGCTCCAGCTGTCGAAGGTCACTCTGGAAAGGTTCGTTCTTACAAAATTACTGAAGGTGGAAAAACTCTTCGCGCACTGGTCTTTCTTGGACGTACCCACCTCTATGAAGGAAAAGGTATGGAGCCTGTGGTGCATGGAGTCCGTACAGCAGTTAAGGCTGGTTGTAAGGTCATTATTCTGACCAATGCCTGCGGTGGGATTAACACATCATTTAAAGTTGGTCAGCCGGTACTAATTCGCGATCACATCTCATTAACCGCTGCTTCGCCATTATCAGGTGCAACTTTTGTGGACTTAACAGATTTATATAGCAAGCGAATTCGTACGATTGTAAAGAGTGAAGATTCATCTCTTGCTGAAGGTGTCTATGTGCATTGGCGCGGACCTACCTACGAAACTCCAGCAGAAATCGCCATGATGCGCACGATGGGCGCAGATTTAGTGGGTATGTCTACTGTCCCTGAGGCAATTGCAGCGCATGCACTTGGAGCCGAAGTCTTAGGTATTTCACTTGTCACAAATGCAGCGGCAGGTATTACTGGCGAAAAGCTCAACCACGAAGAAGTGATTGCAGCAGGTAAAGCTGCCGCAGATCGTATGGGCGCTCTCCTGAAATCAACTATTCCTAAACTCATCTCATAAGCGTTAATCTCCTCTTATGGATGCAGCGCTCAAGCAAGAAGTTGAAAATTGGATTGCTGACGATCCAGACCCAGCGACTGCACTTGCCTTAACCGAGCTTGTTAACCGTGGCGATGAAGCAACGCTGCGCAAATATTTCAGCGGATTTCTCCAATTTGGAACTGCTGGGCTCCGTGGACCAATAGGACCAGGCCCATCGTGCATGAATCGCGCTGTCGTTGGGCGCACAGCTGCTGGAATTGCAGCCTATATGAAGAAACGTGGAATGAAATCTGTAATTATCGGACGAGATGCACGTTATGGCTCTGAGGATTTCACCTTTGAAACCGCAGAAATCATGAGCGGTGCTGGCATGAAGGTATTTATCCTTCCTCGCCCGCTACCAACTCCAGTCTTAGCATTCGCAACTTCACAGTTGAAGTGCGATATCGGCATCATGGTTACTGCTAGCCATAATCCCCCAGAAGATAATGGCTACAAGGTTTATATCGGCCCAGTTGCAGATGGAATCGATTACGCAGCATCACAAATCATTAACCCTACAGATGGATTTATTGCTAGCGATATTGCTGCAGTTACTTCTCTCAAATCACAACCACGCGGCTCTGAGTGGACCATCTTGGGCGAAGAAGAGGTAGATGAGTACATCAAGCGCACGAGTGCTCTCGCTCCACGCCCAAGTGAGATCAAAATCGTCTACACCGCGATGCATGGCGTTGGTACAGAGACTGTAAAGAAAGTCTTTACTCAAGCAGGTTTTAACAACCTCATTACTGTTGACGAGCAGT
>CAZSWE010000009.1:0-20601 GCA_964610715.1 uncultured Candidatus Planktophila sp. | reverse complement strand
TTCGCCTGCAGTGCAGCTACGGCCTTAGCCATCGCAAGATAAGTCTTTCCCGTTCCAGCAGGTCCAATTCCAAAGGTAATTGTGTTCTCTTCAATCGCATCGACATAGAGTTTTTGATTAGCAGTCTTAGGTCTAATGGTGCGACCGCGATTAGAGACGATATTGAGCGAGAGAACTTCGGCAGGGCTCTGTGTTGGCTCTGCCTCTAACATCGCAATCGAACGCTTAACGGCATCAACTGTCAGCACTTGTCCTGAGCGAATAACCACCATCATCTCGTTGATGAGTTTCTCCATCGCGATGCAATCGATATGCGGTCCGCGCAGAGTAATTTCATTGCCACGTACTGTGACGTTTACTGATGGGAAGGCCGCCTCGATTGCCAACATATTTGCATCTTGCGCTCCGACGAGTGCGACCATCGGAATGGCTGGTGGGACCGTAATTAAAAGGCGTTCCATATGGATGAAAATCTATCGGTATTAGTGTGAAATCACCACACGGAAAGGGCGGTGTTGACCGCGGCAAGCGCTGCCAAGCCAGCATGTGCGGAGCGAAGTACCGGACGACCCATCAGAGCCACCTTGGCGCCACTAGCTGCAAAGAGGTCGACTTCTTCATCTGTCAGCCCACCTTCAGGGCCAATGATGATGAGAACTCTTTGAGCACCTGGGTGAACTAGTTCCGAGACTTTCTGTGTCGCTGATTCGTGAAAGACAATCGCAAGATCAGCTTTAGCAATCTCATCAACAACGATACTTGTTGAAGCTACTCCAATGACCTGCGGAATACGAAAACGTCGTGACTGCTTACTTGCCTCGCGCGCTGTGACTTGTAACTTTTCAATCTTGTCATCAGATTTTCCGATACTACGCGCGGCTTTCCACATCACGATCTGGTCTACGCCACCTTCTGTGCAGAGCTCAATGGTCTCTTTGATGCGATCACCTTTGGGAATTGCCTGAATAACGGTGAAGCTAACTGCGAGAGGTTCTTCAAAACCACTTTCTAAAACCTTTACCTGCGCAGACTTTTTACCCGCTGTAACAACCTGCACTCGTGACCAGCGTCCTGCTCCATCAGAGAGGTTGAAGATTTCACCGCTTCCGATACGCAGAACACGGACTGCGTGGGCAGCATCTTCATTATCGAATTCATAGACCTGGCCCACTTCAGTAGGCAAGTTATCTACAAAGAAGAGGCTAAGCATTAGCGGCCGAAGGCATCTCTAAATTTGGAGAACAAGCCTTCGCGGTGCCCCTTAATCTTTACATCGCCATCGCGTTCACCGCGTGATTGCGCAAATTGCTTTAAGAGCTTCTCTTGCTCGCGGCTTAACTTCTGTGGCGTGGCTACATCAACATGAACAATTAAATCTCCGCGGTGGGTACTGCGCAGGCGCGTCATTCCCTTACCTTTAACCGAGAGCATGGCACCACTCTGTGTGCCAGCCTTAATATCAACCTTTACTGGTCCATCGAGAGTTTCCACGTTCACAGTCGTACCGAGTGAGGCGGCAGCAATCGAGACTTCAATGGCCACATGTAAGTTATCGCCATCGCGAAGTAAGAACTCATGTTCCTTTTCAATTATTTCAACATAGAGATCTCCGGCGGGACCGCCACCAGCGCCTACTTCGCCGCGGCCAGCTAACTGAATTCGATTTCCGGTTTCAACGCCTGCTGGAACTTTGACGTTAATGGTCTGTCGCGCACGCACACGTCCATCGCCAGCGCATTCGCGACATGGATCTGTAATGACGCTGCCGTAACCAGAACAGTTATTGCAAGGTCTAGAAGTCATTACTTGGCCCAAGAATGATTTCTGGACAAACTGTGTTTCACCGCGCCCCTTACATACAGGACACATAGATGGCGCAGAATTATTCGCTGTTCCTTGTCCTTCACACTTGGTACAGACAACTGCTGATTCGAGAGTGATATCGCGCTCTGTTCCAAAGCACGCTTCATTGAGATCTACCTCAATACGAATAAGTGCATCTTGTCCTTGTCGCATACGTGGACGTGGTCCGCGATTTCCACCGCCACCAAAGAAGGCATCCATGATGTCGCTAAAGCCACCGCCACCGAATCCCCCACCAAATCCTTGACCACCCATGTCATATTGCTGGCGCTTCTGTGGGTCACTCAAAACATCGTAGGCAGCAGTTACCTCTTTAAATTTATTCTGAACTTCAGGATCTGGATTTACATCGGGGTGAAGTTCGCGTGCAATCTTGCGATAAGCCTTCTTAATCTCATCTTGAGATGCACCACGATCAAGACCTAATAGACCGTAATAATCAGCCATTACTTAGCGCCCTCTGTAATGAAGCGGCCAACATATCGAGCAACTGTTGAAACGGCAGCGATAGAGCTGGCGTAATCCATGCGGGTAGGTCCCAAAATTCCAAGGGATGCATCTGAGCCATATCCCACTGTGACAAGGGAAGTTGTCTGCAAGCTGCTATCTGCTTGTTCGCTACCAATGGTGACGTGCACTGTGGAATGAGCATCACCAAGAAGACGGAGCAATACAACTTGTTCTTCTAAAGCCTCCAGAATCGGTGAGAGCGTTGCACCTAAATCTTCTCCAGAGCGGGCCAAGTTGGCAGTTCCTGAAATCGCCATCATCTCGCGCCCATGTGAATCGCCAATGTTGGGATACTTCACAACTGCAACCTGTTTGGTGATATCGGCAAGTAACTTGGCGCTGCGCTTTACAACATCATCGATATCAATGGCGCCCTCTAAAAAAGTTTCAATAGCGCGACGTTCGGCAGTCGATAGCGGCTTAACAGTTGCCAACTTATCTACGAAGAGGCGATAACCGCGATCGGTAGGAATGCGGCCAGCGCTAGTGTGAGGTTGAGTAATCAAACCTTCTTCTTCAAGAACGGCCATCTCGTTGCGAATAGTTGCAGGGCTGATGCCGAGGGCGCGCTTATCGGCAATCGCTTTTGACCCAACTGGTTCTTGGGTTTGGACATATTCATCGACGATTGCTCGAAGAATCTCGAGGCGGCGATCAGTTGTCATAGTTTGGCAATCTTATCGTGTGCCAATTAGCGAAGCATTTCGTGCGTGATGCGGTCGGCAATGAGCCGCCCTGTCGCAGTCAGCGCCAAAGAGTCTTCACGTTCAATCACATGGCCGCTCTTGATGTACTCCATGCTCCGTTCATACTGTGCCACAGTCAAAGCCGCCTTCTTTACGCCCTGGGGCATACGGATTGCCAGCATGATGTACTCAGATTTCTTCTCTACATCGTCAAGGATTTCAGAGTCTTTGATTGGTGAGCTACCGGCAAAGACCTTCTCTTTGTAAGCGTTTGGATGCTTCACATTCCAGAAACGCTTCTGATCGATATGTGAATGCGCTCCAGGGCCTAGGCCCCACCAATTATTAGATTTCCAGTAGGCAATGTTATGGCGACATTCATGCCCTGGCTTTGACCAGTTAGAGAGTTCGTACCACTTCAAACCTTTTTGTAGACATTGCTGATCTACAAGTAGATACATATCTGCCATCAAATCATCATCAGGCATTGTGTACTCACCGCGCTTAATCTGCGCTGCCAGCTTTGTGCCTTCTTCAACGATAAGTGCATAAGCGCTGATGTGATCGATATTGAGCGAGAGCGCCTCTTTTACTGTTGCAGCCCAATCACTTAAGGATTCACCGGGCGCTCCATAAATAAGGTCAACGCTTACTGATCCAAAACCTGCAGCCCGAGCCATGTCGACAGCTTTTCTCACATTCTCAGGGTTGTGAGTGCGGTCGAGAACTTTCAATACTTCAGGGTTGGCTGATTGCATTCCAAATGAGATGCGATTAAAACCAACTGCAATCAACTCGTTTAGCTTCTCTTGAGTTACGGAATCTGGGTTAGCTTCTAGGGTTATCTCGCAGTCTTCAGTAACCCCATTGCGAGCCTTAATCGCAGCAATAACTCTGCCTAGATCCTTTGGCGGTAGCAGCGATGGAGTTCCTCCTCCAAAGAAGATTGTCGGGACTACATCTGTGGGCGTTGTATCAAGTTCGCGTAGGACTGCATCTATGTAATCGCCTGAAACTATCTCGAGGGTTGCGCCATCTTGTAGCTCAGCAGGTGTGTAAGTGTTGAAGTCGCAATAGCCACAGCGTCTTATGCAATAAGGAATATGGACATAGTACGAGAGCATGGCAATCCTTAAGATTCGAGCTTGCGCGCTGCTTTAATCTTCTCGATATCAGCATCGGTAGCAAGGGCGGCAACGAAGGCTTCTTGTGGAACTTCTACACGTCCCACCATCTTCATGCGCTTCTTGCCTTCCTTCTGCTTCTCAAGAAGTTTGCGCTTACGTGAAATATCTCCGCCGTAGCACTTAGCAAGAACATCTTTACGAATCGCACGGATTGATTCGCGGGCGATGATGCGTGAGCCAATAGCGGCTTGGATAGGAACTTCAAATTGCTGGCGCGGAATGAGTTCGCGCAGCTTGCCAGTCATCATCACGCCATATGAATAGGCCTTATCGCGGTGAACGATTGCGCTAAAGGCATCTACTGCTTCGCCCTGCAACAAGATATCGACCTTGACCAAGTTACCTTCTTCATCGCCCATCTCTTCATAATCTAGAGATGCATAGCCACGGGTACGGCTCTTGAGCTGATCAAAGAAGTCAAAGACGATTTCAGCAAGAGGCAGGGTGTAGCGAATTTCGACGCGATCTTCAGAGATGTAATCCATGCCTAGCATCACGCCACGACGATCTTGGCAGAGCTCCATGATGGTTCCGATAAATTCGGCAGGCGCCAAGATTGTTGATTTAACGATTGGCTCTTTCACATTGTTGATCTTGCCATCAGGAAACTCTGATGGGTTGGTAACGATGTGCTCTTTGCCATCTTCCATGGTGACGCGATAGACCACGTTTGGGGCTGTTGAAATCAAATTAAGTTTCGCTTCGCGCTCTAAGCGTTCGCGCACAATCTCCATGTGAAGGAGCCCAAGGAAGCCACAACGGAAACCAAAGCCCAGTGCTGCCGAGCTTTCTGGTTCATAGACAAGAGCTGCATCGTTGAGCTGCAGCTTTTCTAGCGCATCGCGCAAGACAGGAAAGTCGGCACCATCGAGTGGGAAGAGGCCAGAGAAGACCATCGGCTTGGGATCTTTATATCCACCCAGTGGGTTTTTCGTTGGACGTGCAAAGTTGGTGATGGTGTCACCGACGCGAGATTGGCGTACATCCTTAACGCCAGTAATTAAATAACCTACTTCGCCGACGCCTAATCCCTTTGATGGCAGCGGTTCTGGCGAGATAACGCCAACTTCAAGGGCTTCGTGCTTTACGCCGGTTGAAAACATTTGAATTTGTTCGCGTGGATTGATGCGACCATCGACAACGCGCACATAGGTAACAACACCGCGGTATGCATCATAAACAGAGTCAAAGATGAGTGCGCGTGCAGGTGCATCTGGATCACCAACAGGTGCTGGAATCTGAGCGATGATTTGATCAAGTAGATCAGCTACGCCATCGCCAGTTTTTCCAGAAACACGTAAGACATCTTCGACTTTACAGCCAATAAGCCCAGCAAGTTCAGCTGCAAACTTTTCAGGTTGTGCGTTAGGAAGATCGATTTTGTTAAGTACTGGAATGATGGTGAGGTTGTTCTCCATCGCAAGATAAAGGTTTGCAAGTGTCTGAGCTTCGATTCCCTGCGCACAGTCAACGAGCAAGACAGCGCCTTCGCAAGCTGCAAGAGATCGAGAAACTTCGTAGGTAAAGTCAACGTGTCCAGGTGTATCAATCATGTTGAGGACATATTCCTGTCCATCAAGACCGCTACGCCATGGCAGACGTACTGCCTGAGATTTAATGGTGATGCCGCGTTCGCGTTCAATATCCATACGGTCGAGATATTGGGCGCGCATATTGCGAGCTTCTACTACTTCGGTAATTTGGAGCATGCGATCGGCAAGAGTTGATTTGCCGTGATCGATATGGGCGATGATGCAGAAGTTACGAATCTGCGCTGGATTAGTTGATGCCGGTTGCGGAGCCTTGGCAATCGAGATTGCAGGCACTTAAGCGACCTCTACCTTCGAATTATCTTTAGAAGCTGAGGTTAAATTAACGAACGCCGGCTTTAGCAGCAGCCTTAGCCATTGAAGACTTCTTATTTGCAGCAGCATTCTTGTGAATAACGCCCTTTGAGACTGCAACATCGAGAGCCTTTGATGCCGCGCGGAGTTCAGCGGTAGTTACAGCAGCGTCACCCTTAGCAACTGCTTCGCGGAACTTGCGAACGGCAGTCTTGATAGAAGATGAGACAGACTTATTGCGAAGGTATGCCTTCTCGTTTGTCTTAATACGCTTGATCTGCGACTTGATATTTGCCACGTGTATTGCTCCGATTTATCTGTTTTAGCCAAACCTTGTGATTTGTGCAGGAGCGTAGGTTATCAGCGTGGGCCTATGACCCCAAAATCGAGATTTAGCGTGCGGAACGGGCTGAAGTGATGGTCCGAACGGCTTTTTCCAGCGCATAAATCGGGTCGGATGAGGCGCCCTTCACATCGGCATCGGCCTTGGCGATAGCTTCGACAGCCGTTGCGATTCCACGCGGAGTCCACGATTGCAACTGTCTGCGCGCTTTATCGATCTGCCAAGGAGCCATACCTAATTGGCCGGCGAGTTCAAAAGACTTCGTTCCGCGATTTGTTCCAGAAACTTTCGCCATCGAACGTAGCGATGAAGCAATTGCAGATGTGACCATGACCGGATCGGTACCTGTTTCAAGTGCGCTGCGCAAAGTAACGAGCGCAATTGGCAAATTACCTTCAATAGTTGCATCGGCAACATCAAAACCAGTTGTTTCGATACGACCTTGATGGAATTTATCCACGATTTGTTCATCAATTGGGCCGGCGGGTGCATCAAGTGAAATCTGTGAAACTGCCTGTTGCAATTCACGTAGGTCGCTACCAAGTGCGCCAACAAGAGCTTTGACTGCGCCAGGTGTTGCCTTGCGACCAGAATCCAGGAATAAATCTTTTACAAAGCTCTCTTTATCCGCTTCCTTCTTGATTGCATCACAAGCGATGGTTTCAGGTTTAGCCTTCTTGATTGCATCGAGGAGCGCTTTGCCTTTGACTCCGCCTTTATGGAGAAAGACAACTGTCATCGTGGGATCAGGAGAATCTAGGTAGCGCATTACTTCATCTTTGGAATCTTCGGGCAGATCTTGCAAATCTTTGATAATTAAAGTGCGACGTTCAGAAAAGAGAGAAGGTGCCAGCGCATCTGCGATATCCCCGGGTAGCGCATCGCTGGCGGCGATGGTGGTTATCTCAGAGTTTTCCTCTTTACATTGCGCAACCAACTTGGACAGGGCGCGATCGGCAAGAGCGCCTTCAGAGCCGAGCAAGAGATAGATCGAATTCATATATCTCCTCTTCGGTTGCGTATAAGTACTGCTAGATATTACTTCAGTACCAAGAAAATAACCGAGTCCACCGTTTGGCACGTTGCACGGTTATGCGATGTTCGGTGGCGTGAACTGCCACCGCCCCATCTCTATCGGTACGCAGAACTCTAGCCCCTGTGTGCTCGAGGGCGGTGAGGACCTCGGGTGCGGGATGCCCAAAGGTATTTTCAGCACCGACGCTAATTATTGCTAGCTGCGGTGAAAGCTCAGCCAGCAGTTGGAAATCTTGATAGCGAGAACCGTGATGAGAGACTTTATAGATATCGACTTCACCAATTTTCCCAACCAACCGCTCTTGCGCCAAGGGTTCTAAATCTCCAGCTGCAAAGAGAGTGAAATCTTTACTGCGAATCGTGGTTGCAATACTTGAGTTATTTGGACTGTATCCATCGCCATCTGGCCAATTCACTGTGATGTGATATTCGCCGATCTGCGCTGTTGTACCTGCATAAATGTTTCCATACCAAGTTTGACCAATAGTGCGCCGCTTCTTTGCGCCCGCTAGACCTCCGACATGATCTGCATGCGAATGAGTGAGAATCAACAACGGAATCTCTTGTACACCTAGCTGATGTAAGCAGCGATCAATGAGTTCGGGATCAGGCCCAACATCAATCACAATGGCGCGCTTATTCTGCAGATTAAGTACAAGTGCATCTCCTTGGCCAATATCGCAATTAGCAATCTGCCAATCACCTGCCGGAAAACGTTGGAGCCAGGTGAAGGCCAGAATCAGTACTAAGAGAGCGGCGGCTGCTTTGCGCCTGCCCCACACCAAGAGAGCGATAAGAATGAGCGCTGTAACAAAGCCATAGAGCCCCGTGCGCAGAGTGAAAACTGGAAAACGTGCGGTCCATTCAGCAATCGCGGTAATCCAGAACGCAAAGGGCTTTATCAGCGCCACCAGTAGCTGCGCACCCAAAGGAGTAATCGGTGCAATCAGCGCTGCAATGAATCCCACAATTGTTATCGGTGTTACAGCAGGTGCTGCCAAGACATTGGCTAGAACGCTCATGGGGCTGATGTATCCACTTAAAGCGATGATTACGGGCGAACAGAAAACCATTGCGGCAATCGGCGCTGCCAGAATTGTCGGTTTGATGCGCGGAGCAAAGAGCAGCAACCCTGCAGTTGCTAGTACTGAAAGTGCAAAGCCTGGATCGCGCGCCTGAAAAGGATCCAGCAGAACAACAGCTGCGATGGCAAAACCAAGTGCGGGTAGCGAATCTCGACCACGGCGCGATGCATGGGCTGCCAATAAAACAGCAGCCATCGCCGCTGCGCGCAGAACTGAAGGCGATGGACGAACAAGTGCAATAAATGCGGCAAGAGCTACAGCAGTTGCAAGTAATCGATAGTTGGTGCGACGGAAGATGAACTGCATCCCCCACAAAACAAAGGCCGAGACAATGGCGAAGTTAGCGCCACTGACTGCAACCAGGTGAGTCAAACCCGATCGCCGCATCTCATTCTTAAACTCTTCGCTCTGCTTTGAGGTATCACCAATCACCATTCCAGGAATTAGCGCACCAGCATCTCCACCGCCTGATGCAACTCGTAGCCCCTGTCGAATATGCGCTAGCCCACGTGCCCACTTTGATGCTTCATTAATTACGGTAACTTTCTTACCAACGATAAGCAGAGCTGCTACACGGCGCTCTTTACTCTTTACTACCTTGGCCTGCACCACTATCTTCTGACCAGGTAGCAGCCCCTTCACAGAGTTCGTTGCTGCTATTACTCGCACAGGAATTCGCATCTGGTGCTTTTGATCTACAAGGAGCGCTTGACCAAGAAAAGAGAAGCTTGTGGGTGCAAAGTTATCGCCAAAGACCTTTGGCTTTACCTTCACTGGATCAGTAGAAAGTTGCAGAGTTACTTCAGTAGTACTCCCCTGGTAGCTCTGCACTTTGCTACTGCTCAACGCCGCCAAACGAAGCGACATCACACCCGATCCAATAAGTAGAGCAATCAAGAGAACAGCTGAGCTCTTCTTATTGCGAAGCACGATAAAGAGAAGGAGCGCAACCGCGGTAACCGCCCACGGTGCGCTCCAGCTCTGTACAAGTGCGCCGACCCAGACCGCACCCCCAAGTGCAAGAGCGCGGCTATCGATTACACGCGCAGCTTCTCTTTGAATTTGGCGAATGTGCTTGATCCAATTCCGGGAACTTTCATGAGATCTTCAATCGCAGCAAATGGTCCATTTATCTTGCGAAAGGCGACGATTCGATTAGCAAGAACCGGGCCAATGCCATCGAGAGATTCAAACTCTTTGACGCTGGCGCGATTAATCATGATGGGACCGTTCTTGCGGATGGTTTTCTTAGTTCCGCTAGACGAAGTGAATGACTGAGATGTGGGATAGATATAAATCTGCTCGCCATCTTTAAGGATGCGTGCTTGATTTACATCAGATGCATCGGCGCCCTTCTTCAGTCCTCCTGCTGCCTTGATAGCTTCAAAGACGCGTGCATTCAGGGGAAGCGAATACACACCGGGATTTACTACCGCTCCCGCGACATCAATCATCACCGTTTCTTCTACAACGCTCTCAATTTCCAGAGGAATAGGCGCTGCCACAACTTCTTGTGAAGAACCGCGCGCGACAAAGAGCACTGATATCAGGACCACAAGGGCCGCGACAATTGCCAACCCTCGCTTCTGCAGTGATGAGTAGTGGAGTTGGCTCCACCACGTATTTACTTGAGTGAGATATTTACCTGCGATATTTGAATTTTCCATCTGCGGATGCTGCAGTAACGGCCCACAGCGGAGCCAGCACGCCACGAGTGAGTGTGGATAAGTTATAGAACGATATTGACAAGCTTTGGCGGACGCGCGATTACCTTCTTAGGCGCAGCCCCTGCCAATTCAGCGACAATCGAAGGCAGAGCTAACGCTGCTGCTTCGAAATCCGCCTCTGAGATATTCGGTGAAACGTTCATGCGATCTTTGATCTTGCCGTTAATCTGAATAACCGCTTCAACTTCATCATCAATCAGAAGAGCTGGGTCAACGCTTGGCCAACCAGCCAAGGCAATCGCAGGCTTATGTCCTAAGCGCTCCCACATCTCTTCTGCAGTGAATGGTGCAACGAGTGAAAGCATGATGGCAATCGCCTCAGTTGCTTCGCGGACTGCTGGATCTGCAGGGCCACAACCACTGTCAATCGCCTTACGAGTTGCATTTACTAGCTCCATAACGCGAGCAACTGCCACGTTGAAGCGGAATGATTCAACGGCAAAGCCAGCATCATGAAGCGCCTTATGAGTTGCTTTACGTAGCGATATTTCGCCCTTGCTGAAATCTACGCCAGGAGCAGATGCCACATCACCCGATAGACGCCACGCACGGCTTAAGAATTTAACTGAACCAGATGGAGAAACATCAGACCAATCAACATCATCTTCTGGTGGACCTGAGAAGACCATTGATAAACGAATCGCATCAACGCCATGGTTTTCGAGTTCATCTGAAAGGCGCACCAGATTGCCGCGAGATTTAGACATGGCAGAGCCATCCATGACAACCATGCCCTGATTAAGCAGACGGGTAAATGGTTCGGTGAAGTCAAGCATCTTCATGTCATATAAAACTTTGGTGAAGAAGCGTGAATAGAGCAAGTGCAAGATTGCATGGGTTACGCCGCCGACATATTGATCAACCGGTAACCAGGTATCAATCTCTGCGCGATTAAATGGTTCAGTTGCGTTCGTTGATGATGGATAACGCAGGTAGTACCAAGATGAATCAACAAAAGTATCCATTGTGTCGGTATCGCGCATGGCAGGACCGGCGCACTTAGGGCACTTGGTATTAACCCATTCAGTTGCGGCAGCAAGCGGTGATTGTCCCTTTGGCTTAAGGTCCAAACCTTTGGCATCAGGAAGCAGTAGTGGAAGTTCTGAATCAGGAACAGCTACTTCACCACACTTATCGCAGTGCACGATAGGAATCGGTGTGCCCCAATAACGCTGGCGAGAGACAAGCCAATCGCGCAGACGATAGTTACGTGCTGACTTTCCAAGGCCATCTGCTTCTAGCTGCTTATTGATTGCAGCAATTGCATCGTTCTTGGTTAACCCATTAAGCGCACCTGAATTAACAAGCTTTCCATCACCTGTAGTCGCGATTCCAGTTTCATTTGGATCTTCTTCGCCGGTTTCAACAACTACGCGAACAGGTAGCTTCATTGCGCGTGCAAAATCTAAGTCGCGCTGATCGTGAGCTGGAACTGCCATGATGGCGCCGGTTCCGTAATCTGCTAGTACATAGTCGGATGCCCAAATAGGTAACTTCTCACCATTAACCGGGTTAATGGCAAAGCGCTTTAAATCAACGCCTGACTTAGGGCGATCAGTTGCAAGGCGATCGATGTCAGATGCTGCCTTAATCTTTTCGAGATAAGAAGTAAATTCAGCTTCGACAGGAGTGCCTGCTGCAAGTTCGGCAGCGAGTGCTGAGTCTGCGGCCACAACCATAAATGTTGCGCCATATAAAGTATCGGGACGAGTTGTGTAGATAGTTACTGGTTCTGTGCGACCTTCGATGACAAAGTTGACGTTGGCACCTTGTGAGCGACCAATCCAGTTACGCTGCATGAGCAAGACTTTTTCAGGCCACTTGCCTTCAAGTTGTTCCATGTCATCAAGAAGACGATCTGCGTAATCAGTAATCTTGAAATACCACTGATTGAGCTTCTTCTTAGTGACAGCAGAATCACAACGCTCGCATAGCCCCGCTACTACTTGTTCATTTGCCAATACTGTCTGGCACCCTGGACACCAGTTAACCGCAGAGTCTTTGCGATAGGCCAAGCCACGGTCATGAAGCTTGGTAAAGAGCCACTGGTTCCACTTGTAGTACTCAGGGTCGCAGGTGTTAAAGACGCGATCCCAATCAAATGAACAGGCGTAGCGACGCATCGAAGATTTCTGTGTTGCAATATTTTCGTAGGTCCAAATACGTGGATCTTCATTGCGCTTAATCGCAGCATTTTCAGCAGGTAGACCAAAGGCATCCCAACCAATTGGGTGCATGACGTTAAAACCTTTTTGGATCCAATAGCGAGCAATGACATCACCGAGCGCATATGCCTCAGCATGGCCCATGTGAAGATCACCCGATGGATATGGAAACATATCGAGTACATACTTCTTAGGGCGCGGATCGTCGGCGCGACCTGATTTAAATGGCTCTAGCTTGTCCCAGATAGGAAGCCACTTCTCTTGAACGTAGGCGAAGTCATACGCCTGGTGTTCAGATGAAGTTTCCATTAGTCCATTCTATCTACAGAGCGCTGATCAAAACTTTTGTGGAGATAAGGGGAATCGAACCCCTAACCTCTTCCATGCCATGGAAGCGCGCTACCAATTGCGCCATATCCCCTCGAACAAAAAGGTACTTTACCGCACTGAATCAGGTATGACTGCCCCAGATTCTTCGCCATATACAGGCTCTGGGATAGAACCGGCATTATGTTCAACCAGCAACCAACCCTTTGGTGAATGATCAAGAATCGACCATTGTGCATTTGAAAGCCCACCTATGCGAGACCAAAATGGAATAGGTAGCTCTAAATACGAGCCGATGATTGTGCGTGCAGTTCCACCATGTGTTGCCACAACGATGCGTTGATTATCTTTTCCGACAAGTGCATCTGTAATTGCTGCTACTGCACGCGCACCAACTTCGCTGCGACGTTCGCCGATTCCGCCAGCGGGGTTATCGCCACCTAGCGACCATTGACGCAAATTATCTAGATCTACCTTACGGATTTCATCTCCTGTCAGGCCCTCCCAATTTCCGCAATTAGTTTCGCGAAGGCGCTCGTCAGTAAGGACTTCAAGACCAGTTAACTTCACTAATTCGTGCGCTGTTTTCTGTGCGCGGTCGAGATCACTGGCAATCAACATTGTTGGGTTAATCGCCGCGATAAGGGGCGCTGCATGTGCTGCTTGAAATTTACCGACCTCATTAAGCGGAATATCGGTATGGCCCTGGAACTTATTTGCCACATTCCAATCGGTCTGGCCATGGCGCCACAAGATAATTTGATTAGCCACGCGTTGCAGCCTCTTCAGCAACGATATCGAGTTCAATCTTTGGGCAGTCATTCCAGAGTCGATCTAACATGTAATAACGACGTAGCTCACTGGATTGGATATGAACAACTAAATCTGAGTAATCCAGAAGAATCCATTCTTCTGTGCCCTCGCGGCGCAGCGGCTTATCTCCGACCAAGCGAAGTTGTTCCTCTACGTTGTCAGCAATCGAGTCAATCATCTTTGCGTTGGTCGCAGTAATAATGAGGAAGACTTCACTGAGTACGGTCTGATCCGATAGATCAAGGGCGACAAGTTCGGTACCGAATTTTTCAGCGGCAGCGCGAGCTGCAATCTGAGTTCTTTCAACGCAAGGTTGGCTAGCTGGCATAGAGGTTATTCTCCTTGATAAAGGCTGCAACTGCCGCCGGTACTGCACTTGATTTACCTTCACGAATCTCAGTAGCTGACACCTTGAGAGCGTCAATCTGTAGATTTGCCTGACCTGGAAAATCTGGACGATCAATAACTAGAAATTCGACCATCTGTTTTAACTCATCAGCGCGATGCCATTGATCAATCTTTTCGTAGGCATCGGTGCCGACAATCAGAACTATCTGCGCTCCAGGATATGTCTGCGCTACAGCTTCAACTGTATCGATCGTGTAGCTAGGTCCTTCACGCAGAATTTCGATGGGATTTACTTCAACGCGCTTCTTGATCTCATCAGGAAGTGAGTTCACTGCCAGTTGGCACATCTGTCTGCGTTGCGCACCTGTTGCCTGTGGCGCCCCATCGCGCAGACGTGGATTGCCGGCAGGAAGGACCAAGAGAGTATCAACGAGATTTTGGGAGATCAGAGCATTAATCACATGAAGATGGCCATCATGGATGGGATCAAAGGTCCCGCCGTATAGACCAACTTTCACTATTGCGCGGCTCTACTTTTGCTTACTTGTCTAAACGAAGTGTGATGTAGAGAAGAAAGGCAAAGACTCCAAAGGCGATTAATCCAAATGCTTCAGGAGAGATAGGAAGTTCACGAACTACTTCAGATGCCTTATTAATCATGGCGTTAGATTACTACTTTCCCGCTAGAAGTTCTAAAAAGCGCGCTTCATCGATGACTGTGACGCCCAACTCTTGCGCCTTACCCAGCTTTGAACCCGGGTCGCTGCCAACTAAAACATAATCTGTTTTCTTGGAGACAGATGAGGATGGCTTACCGCCATGTGCTGTGATTGTCTCCGCGATTGAATCGCGGGTAAATCCGTTAAGTCCCCCAGTAACAACAAAGGTAAGCCCAGCAAGAGTCTGTGGCAGATCTGCAGATTTTACATTGACCATGGCAACGCCAGCTTTGGTCCACGAAGAAATAATGTTGCGATGCCAATCGATCTCAAACCATTCAACGATTGACTGTGCAATTACTTCGCCAACGCCATCGATATCAGCAAGTTCTGCAACCGATGCCGCAGATATTGCCTGCATACTTCCAAAATGCGTCGCTAACGCTTGTGCCGCAGTTGGTCCCACATGGCGAATCGAAAGCGCCACGATGGTGCGCCACAAAGGTCTGGTCTTGGCCTCATCCAGGGCGGCAAGTAACTTCTCGAGGTTCTTACCTTTGCTGCCATCTTTCTTGGTGAAGAAATCTGACTTCATGAGCTGGTCTTCAGTTAATGAAAAAATATCTGATTCATCGGTAATTATCTTGTCTTGCAGGAGCGCAACGGCTGCTTCGTAACCGAGAACATCGATATCAAGGGCTGCGCGAGAACCAATGTAGTAAATACGTTCACGTAACTGCGCAGGGCAGCTGCGGGTATTTGGGCAACGAATATCAACATCGCCTTCTGTGATTGCCCGTAAATCACTGCCACACTCTGGGCATTGCGTTGGCATCACAAATGCCTTCTCTTTTCCGGTGCGGCGATCAAGGACTGGGCCAAGTACTTCGGGAATAACATCGCCAGCTTTACGAATGATGACGGTGTCGCCAATCAGAACACCCTTGCGCTCGATCTCTTCTTGGTTATGCAGCGTCGCATTGGTAACAGTTGACCCAGCAACTTTCACTGGTTCCATAAATGCAAAGGGGGTCACACGTCCGGTGCGACCAACGCTGACTTTGATATCAAGTAACTTGGTGGTGACTTCTTCTGGCGGATATTTATAGGCAATCGCCCATTTAGGTGCGCGAGATGTAAAACCTAACTTCTTCTGCTCAGAGAACTGATCCACCTTGATTACTACGCCATCAATTTCATGTTCTACATCGTGGCGATGCAGGTTGTAATTTTCAATGTAGGCCAGCACTTCTTTGCGGCTACGGCAGACCTTAAAGCGCGCAGATGTTGGCAAGCCCAAAGCCTTTAACTGCGCATACGCATCTGATTGTGAAGATAGTGAAATACCTTCGCTGGCACCGATTCCGTGAACAACGACATCAAGTGGACGGGATGCGGTAACGCGCGGATCTTTCTGACGAAGCGAACCAGCGGCACAATTTCGAGGATTAGCAAAGAGTGGCTTGCCGGCTTCTTCTAACTCTTCATTGAGTTGGTTAAAGGCAGCAACTGGCAAGAAGACTTCACCGCGTACTTCGATAAGTGTTGGGATCTTTTTGCCTGTGAGATTGTGTGGCAGACCCTTAATAGTTTTCACGTTGAGTGTGACATCTTCGCCTGTAACCCCATTGCCACGTGTAAGTGCACGCACCAGCTGACCATCTTGATAGAGCAAGTTAATTGCTAGGCCATCAACTTTAAGTTCGCAGAGGTATTCGGGCTGTGGGCTCTCTTTCTCAACGCGATCAAACCAGGCATCAAGTTCATCGCCATCAAAGACGTTATCAAGGCTCATCATCTTCTCGATGTGGTCGTGCTGCTCAAAGGTTGTTGCAAATCCCCCACCAACGCCGAGAGATGGTGAATCTGGTTCTAGTAGTTCGGGGTGTTTAGCCTCTAGCGCCTGCAGCTCTTTGAGAAGCGCATCAAATTGCGCATCAGTAATGGAGGGCGCATCTAAAACGTAATATTTAAATTGATGGTCACGAATCTCTTGAGTGAGTTCGATGATGCGGTGGCGCGCCTTATTTGTATCTGTGGTACTCATGCAGTCTCGCAGATTGTTGCTGAACCAACCACGCGATCGCCATCGTAAATCACCATCGCTTGTCCCGTTGCTAATCCAAGGAGCGGCTTATCAAGTTCCGCTACAAGTTGCCCGTTATCCATGTAATAAGTGCAATCGAGTGCGGCGCCATGTGCTCGTACCTGCACAAATCCACGAGTAGGAACTGCGGCAACCTCAGGGCCGCAGAAGATTGGTTTTTCACCGCGCATCGTCGTCACAGCTAAATCTTCTCGCGGACCTACGACAACAGTATTTGAAACGGGCTCAATCTTGAGAACAAAGCGCGGTGAACCATCGGCGGTCGGCACAGTCAGGCCTAAACCTTTACGTTGTCCAATTGTGTAGGTGTAGGCGCCTTTATGCTCGCCAATCTTGGTGCCATCTTGATCAACGATAGGGCCGACTTCACTACCTAAGCGATCACGTAACCAACTGGCATTATCGCCAGATGGCACAAAACAAATATCGTGGCTATCAGGTTTCTGCGCGACCGCTAACCCACGGGCTTCAGCTTCTTTTCGGATATCAACTTTTTCAGTATCACCCAGTGGAAAAATTGCACCGTTAATCTGTTCGCGGTTGAGAACTGCAAGAACATATGACTGATCTTTGAGCGGATCTACCGCACGATGAAGAGTGCGACCTTCGGTGGTTTCACGGGTACGTGCATAGTGGCCGGTGACAACGCCATCAAAACCCATCGCCTTTGCGCGATCTAAGACCGCTGCGAACTTAATCTTCTCATTACAACGCAGACATGGATTAGGAGTACGTCCTGCTGCATATTCACTCATAAAGTTTTCTACAACACCTTCATGAAATTCATCTGCCATATCCCAGATATAGAAAGGAATACCGATGACATCGGCGGCGCGACGGGCATCATGTGAATCTTCAATGGTGCAACATCCACGCGCACCGCTGCGGTACTTCTGTGGATTGGAAGACAGAGCCAAGTGCACGCCAATAACTTCATGTCCTGCTTCAACTGCGCGCGCTGCCGCAACGGCCGAGTCAACGCCACCGCTCATAGCGGCGATGATCTTCATGAGCGACCCACTGCATGTGCGGCAAGGCCCCGCTCGATAACGCGTGGCAGCACTGAGAGCGTGTAATCAACATCGGCCTGCGTTGATGTCGATCCAAATGAGAAGCGAAGAGAAGATTGTGCAACAACATCGCTCAGCCCCATCGCCATCAATACATGGCTAGGGCGATGAACACCCGCAGTGCAGGCAGCACCCGTTGAGCAAGAGACTTTCTCAGAATCCATCAACAATAAGAGTGAATCACTCTGTGTGCCAGGAAAGGTGATATTTGAAATTCCCGGAAGTCGCGGTGATGTTTTTCCATTAATGACTGCATCAGGTCTAGCCTGCATAACACCTGCTTCAAATGCATTACGCAATTGTGCAACTTGTTTCGCGTCGTAAAGATTTGCCTCGACGGCTGCGGCAAAGGCGACGATAGATGGAGCATTGAGCGTTCCGCTACGAATATCGCGCTCTTGTCCTCCACCATGTAGCAGCGGTGGAATTTCAACTGCGCGTCGCAAAATGAGAGCACCAATTCCAAGGGGTCCACCCACTTTATGCGCACTAATTGTCATGGCAAAGAGGCCAAGGGTTTTATAGGAAAGTGGAACTTTGGAAAAACTCTGTACCGCATCACAATGAACCGGAATATCGCCAGCAATCTTCACAATTTCACCGACCGGTTGGATAACTCCAGTCTCGTTATTGCTATGCATGACAGAGATCAGCGCAATCTCAGATCCACGCTCTGCCACGAGTTTTTGCAGAAAATCTAAATCAGTAACGCCTGCGCTGCTGACAGGAAGTTCAATCAGTTCAGCGCCTTCGTGATCGACCAGCCAGTGCGCCGGATCAAGAACTGCGTGATGCTCAATACCGGAGACAACGACAACCTTCTTGCCTGAGTGCCAGTACAAACCTTTAATTGCCGCGTTATTAGCTTCAGTACCAGAGCCTGTGAAAATTACTTCACTCGGCAAGCAGTCAATCGCCTTTGCCAACTTTTCGCGCGCATCTTCGACATCTTTACGAGTAGAACGACCTTCAGTATGAAGTGAAGATGGATTGCCTAGTTTGCGCAGAGATGCGTTCATCGCCTCGATGGCAACATCGAACATCGGCGTGGTTGCCGCATGGTCGAGATAGACGCTCATAGGAGCAGTCTAGTTCGTGCTTCGGTATTAGCCTTTTTTGGCTGCAACTGCAGCAGTCGCCTGCGGCAGCACGTTGAAGAGGTCGCCGATCACGCCAAAATCTGCAATATCAAAGAGTGGCGCTTCTGGATCTTTATTGACCACGACGATTGTCTTTGAAGTCTGCATACCTGCGCGGTGTTGGATTGCGCCAGAGATTCCGCAGGCAACATAGAGCTGTGGGCTGACGGTCTTACCGGTCTGTCCCACCTGATGTGAATGTGGATACCAACCTGCATCCGTTGCAGCTCGTGATGCACCAACTGCTGCGCCAAGTAGATCTGCAAATGCTTCGACTGCGCTGAAGTTTCCATCAGTTCCGCGGCCACCTGAGACAACAATATTTGCCTCTGTTAACTCTGGACGTCCACCCTTAACTGGCGGCTGTGATGAAGCAATCGTTGCCTTCTTAGCAATATCACTTATTGCAGCTGTTGCGTTTTCAATCGCTGGGTTGGCAGCGCTCAAATCTGCATCGATGCTATTTGGGCGCACTGTAATGATGGGTGTGCCTTGTGAAACTTGCGAATGAACTGTGGTTGAACCACCGAAGACAAGTTGCGTTGCAGTCGCATCGGCTGCCACATCAACTGCATCAGTGATAATTCCTGATTCTGTTAGTACTGCAACGCGCGCTGCTACCTCTTTACCAAAGGCGTGGGAAGCAATTAAAAGAGCTGCTGGGGACTTATCTTTCACAACGCCAGCTAAAGCATCAGCTACTGCTGCTACTCCGTGAGATGCAAAGTCATTTGATTCAATGACAATCACGTTGCTAATTGGACCTTGGTTAACAGTTGCAGCAAGGGCAGCACCTTTACCGGCAGGTGCAAGGACGACTGCTGATACTGAACCGATACGGGCTGCTGCAGTTGCTAGCTCTACAGTTGTCTTAGTTGCGTGATCGCCTGAGAAATCAGCAAGGATTAATACTGTGCTCATATCAACTTCTTCTCTGCTAGGAATGTGGCTAACGCTTCGCCGCCGCTACCTTCATCGTTGACCTTAAGGCCGGCTTCTCTTGGTGGACGTGGGGTTGCATCTTTAACTTGTGACCAAGCGCTTTGGGCTGCAACGCCGACTGCTGCTAAATCTTTCTGCTCAATAGTCTTCTTCTTCGCTGCCATGATTCCCTTAAAGGATGGGTAGCGCGGTTCATTAATCTTTTCGACAACGCTGACAACAACGGGAAACGCTGCTGACATTTCATCGACGCCGGCTTCAGTAACGCGAGTAATTGAAACTTTGCCAGCAGGATCAACAACAACTTTTGAAGCGAAGGTCAGCTGCGCCCAGCCAAGGCGAGCGCTGAGCATCGCTGGTACAACGCTCATACGAGCATCGGTTGATTCGGTTCCACATATAACAATGTCGTATCCGCCATCGCTAATTACTTTGGCAAGAACTGCAGATGTGGCGAGCGCATCTGATCCAGCGAGCGCTGCATCGCTGACCAAGATGGCGTCGTTTGCGCCCATCGAAAGCGCTTTACGAACCGCCTCCGTTGCGCGTTCTGGTCCCATCGAAATCACTGTGACTGTGTGTGGGCCACCATCTTCATTACCGCCGTGCGCTTCTGCAATACGCAACGCCTCTTCAACGGCATATTCATCCAAATCATTGAGAACGGCATCAACGTTTTCGCGATCGAGAACGCCGCCGACCATCTTCTTCTCAGCCCATGAATCAGGAACTTGTTTTACGCAGACAGCAA
>CAZSWE010000008.1:0-22120 GCA_964610715.1 uncultured Candidatus Planktophila sp. | reverse complement strand
ACAAAAACTGTGCCATCTTCGGCAACGCGACCAAATTTTGAAGGATCTCCAATGAGAGCAGATGCTGCGCTTGTTGGAAGTGAATGTGTCTGTGCAAGTGCGGTTGGATTTACATCGGTCATTTTGATCCCCTTTGGCGCGTTGGCAAGTAATTCGACCTTCTGTCGGATTTCTTGCCTTCGTTGATATGTGCGTAGTTTTGGTAGAGGTCAAAGGTACCCTGTGCATCCACAAGCAGTAAATCCACGCGAGAAATAGGGGTGACCTGGATGCTCATTCGGTCATTTCCCGCCCCAATGTTTGCCACCAATTGCTGGGTCATTGCGCCAGCAGCTGGAGGCGAGTGCATCATCGTGGACCCAGGTATGCCTGATATTTCGGCAGATATCGAGATGATCATCGAAGAGCACAAGTTAAAGCCGGTCGCCGCTTTGATTACTCATGGCCACTTAGACCATACCTTCTCCATTAAGCCACTTGCAGATGGTTACGACATTCCTGCCTACATTCACTCCGAAGATCGTCGCTTCATCGCAGACCCAAGTGGGATTCATGGCCCGGAATTCATTGATCAACTCAAAGGAATTGTCTTTGAAGAACCTCTCAAGGTAAATGAAGTAAAGAATGGGGCAACGCTAGATTTATTGAGCATGCAGGTTGAGGTCATTCACGCCCCAGGCCATACGAAAGGTTCAGTCATGTTTGTGCTCAATCAAGAAATCTTGATCAGTGGAGATGTGCTCTTTGCTGGCTCGATTGGAAGAACTGACCTTCCTACAGGTAGCGCAAGTGATATGAAATCAACGCTGAAGAATAGAGTTCTTACTCTCTCCGATGAATTACGCGTGCTTCCTGGCCACGGACCTGTGACAACCATTAAATTCGAGCGAAAAAACAATCCATATCTGAAAGAATTGACCTCGTGAAGTACGAGAAGATCCAAGCGCCCAAGGGCGTCCGCGAATATCTGCCTCCTGAATCCACAGCGTTCGAATGGGTCAGACAGCAGTTGATTTCACCTGCTCGTCTTGCCGGGTATCAACTGATGGAACTTCCTGTATTTGAAGATACCAATCTCTTCTCTCGCGGCGTTGGTGAATCTACCGATGTTGTCTCAAAGGAGATGTACACCTTTGAAGATCGCGGTGGAAGATCAATTACTCTGCGACCAGAAGGTACTGCTGGTGTGATGCGCGCGGTCATTGAGCAGAATCTTGATCGCGGCCAACTTCCAGTCAAGGTCTGGTACTCGGGTCAGTACTTCCGTGCCGAGAGACCGCAGGCGGGTCGATATCGTCAATTTTATCAAGTGGGAATTGAGGCTATTGGAGTTGACGATCCTGCGATAGATGCAGAGGTAATTGCTATTGCGTATCAAGGCTTTAAGAATATTGGTCTTAAGAATTTCACGCTACAAATAACTTCACTTGGCGATGCTCCATCGCGGGCGGCTCATCGCGAAGATCTTATGAAGTTCTATCAAACTCTTAACCTGGATGAGGCGACAACCGCACGAGCACAGCTCAATCCACTGCGCCTCTTCGATGATAAGCGCCCTGAGATGGTTGCGGCGATGGACAAGGCGCCGCTCTTGCTTGAGTATCTCTCTCCCGAAGCTAAAGATAACTTTGAGAAAGTCCAGGGCTACCTCAAGGCTATGAATATTGAATTTACAATCAATCCTCGTATGGTCCGAGGTCTCGACTACTACACCGGAACCACCTTCGAATTCGTTCATTCAGATCTTGGCGCACAAAGTGGAATTGGTGGCGGTGGTCGATACGACGGCTTGATGGAAATACTTGGAGGTCAACCGCTTTCTGGCATTGGTTTTGGGCTTGGAGTAGATCGCGCACTTTTAGCTGCAGTTGCAGAAGGAGTATTGCCGAGCGACTCATTCACCTCTGATTTATTCATCATTCCTTTGGGGGAGTCAGCAAAGAGCTCTGCCCTGACGATTGCCTCACAGTTGCGAAACTCAGGGATTACAACTGAGATCGCCTTTGGAGACCGTGCCCTCAAGGGCGCTATGAAGGCTGCTGATAAATCTGGTGCGAGATTTGTCATTGTTCTCGGTGAGTCAGAGCTGCAAGCAGGAACAGTCGAACTCAAGCGCATGGATGATGGAGCGGTAAATTCCGTTAAGATTGAGCAATTACAAGGAGAGCTTCGCTCTCAATTATCGGCACAACGAAAATAAGGGTGGCTCACTTTCATGTTAAGAAACCATGATGCAGGTGCGCTGCGCGCTTCACACGCAGGCAAGACCGTCACTTTGGCAGGCTGGGTTGCCCGCCGTCGCGATCATGGTGGAGTTGCCTTTATCGATCTACGTGATGCAACGGGCTCTGTCCAAGTCGTAATTCGCGACGAAAAAATGGCTGGCCAATTACGCGCCGAATGGTGTTTACAAATCACCGGCGAAGTTGCCCTGCGTCCTGCCGGAAATGAAAATTCAAATATTCCAACTGGCGAAATCGAGGTCATGGGGGACTCGGTCGTCGTTCTCAGCGAATCTGCGCCACTTCCATTCCCAGTCGACTCTGGCTCTGAGGCAGAGATTTCAGAGGAAGTGCGTCTTCGTTACCGCTATCTAGATTTACGGCGCGAAGGCCCTGCAGCAAACTTGAGACTTCGCTCCAAGGTAACGGCGGCCATCAGAGGCGCCATGCAAGATCTAGATTTTCTTGAAATCGAAACCCCTTATCTCACACGATCAACGCCTGAAGGCGCGCGCGACTTCTTAGTTCCTGTAAGGCTTCAACCTGGTAGTTGGTATGCCCTTCCTCAATCTCCACAACTATTTAAACAGCTCTTGATGGTTGCAGGCATGGAGCGTTACTACCAGATTGCTCGTTGTTTCCGTGATGAAGATTTCCGAGCTGATCGCCAACCAGAGTTCACTCAACTAGATATCGAAATGTCTTTCGTTGATCAGGCCGACATCCTCGCAGTAGCCGAAAAGATCCTGGTCAAGGTGTGGAAAGAAGCGGTCGGTTATGAAATTCCAACTCCGATTCGCCATATGACTTATGCGGATGCAATGGATAAGTACGGTTCAGATAAACCGGATCTTCGATTTGGCCATGAACTTGTAGAAGTCACAGATTATTTTGCAAAGACAGAGTTTCGAGTCTTTCAAGCACCATATGTTGGAGCAGTTGTCATGCCAGGAGGCGCTGATTCACCTCGTCGTGAACTCGATGCTTGGCAAGATTGGGCAAAAGCAAGAGGAGCAAAAGGCATCGCTTACATTCTCGTCAACGCCGATGGAACTCTTGGAGGACCGGTAGCGAAGAACATCTCTGAGACTGAACAGTCAGGAATCGCGGCCTTCGTTGGCGCAAAGCCAGGGGACGCCATCTTCTTTGCAGCAGGCGAACGTTCTGCATCTCAACAACTTCTTGGTGCAGCACGGTTAGAAATCGGACGCCGTTGCAATCTTATAAATCAAGGTGCATGGGAATTTCTCTGGGTTGTCGATGCGCCGATGTTTGAACCAACCGATAACGGTGGTTGGACCGCTGTGCACCATCCATTTACAGGACCTAAACCTGAATTTGCAAAGACATTTAAGAGTGATCCAGCAACGGCACTCGCGTATGCATATGACATCGTCCTTAACGGCACAGAGCTCGGTGGAGGGTCAATACGTATCCACGATCGCAATATTCAAAAGGATGTCTTTACTGTCATTGGATTAAGCGATGAGGAGGCTCAGAGCAAATTTGGATTCCTCTTGGAAGCATTTAACTACGGCCCACCACCTCACGGAGGTATCGCGCTTGGTCTCGATAGAGTCTGCGCACTTCTGACTGGTTCTGATTCAATTCGAGAAGTTATCGCATTTCCAAAGACCGCCAGCGGTGGAGATCCATTGACTGGAGCACCAACACCAATTACACCTGCGCAACGTAAGGAAGCGGCCATCGATTGGACTCCTCCAAAGGAGTAGTCAGGTAGGCTTACTGTTATGGGTCCAGGTGGAATTGCAACAATTATCGCAGCAGCATCGCTCTTTGTGATCGCTGTATCTGTGGCATATGCCGTCTTCCGTGTCAGCAAATTGGTCGATGAGGCGAAGGTCTCTCTCAAAGCTTTCACTGACGATACAACGCCCCTTATTAACGAATCTACTCGCACACTTGAACTCATTAACAGCCCACTCGAGAGCTTTGCAAAAATCACCAAGAGCGTCGAAGAGGTCACCTCAAAGGTGACAGGCGCTACCTCAGATTTTATGGATAAGAATGGTCCGGCTGTGAAAGTTGCAGGTGCGCTACTGAGCGCAGCTCAGATGAGCAAGGGTCGTAAAAAGAAGAAGACTGAATAGATCAAGTGGGTGAATGTAACTAGTGGAATCCGCCGAGATCCGTTCGCGCTGGCTGCGCTTCTTTGAGTCTGAAAACCGACAAGGCCTTACCCACACCGTTGTCCCATCAGCATCTCTGATTGCAGATGATCCAAATCTGCTCTTAGTAAATGCAGGAATGGTTCCCTTTAAGCCTTTCTTTCTTGGTGAAGTAACTCCACCGTATAAGCGTGCGACCTCTGTTCAAAAATGTGTGCGTACTCTCGATATTGATGAAGTTGGAAAGACAACGCGTCACGCCTCCTTCTTCCAGATGTGCGGCAACTTCTCATTTGGAGATTACTTCAAAGAGGGCGCCATCTCTCTAGCTTGGGAGTTACTGACCCGACCAATCAGCGATGGGGGATATGGCTTCCCCGAGGATCGTCTCTGGGTAACTGTCTATCTAGATGATGATGAAGCTGCAGATATTTGGCATAAGAAGATTGGTATTCCGCGAGAGCGAATCCAACGACGCGATATGGCAGATAACTTCTGGTCTATGGGTGTTCCTGGACCATGCGGACCTTGCTCTGAGATTTACTACGATCGCGGTCCGGCTTACGGAGCTGAAGGCGGACCAATCGCTGATGAGAATAGATACCTGGAAGTATGGAATCTCGTCTTTATGCAGAACGAGCGCGGTGCAGGAGGCGGAAAAGATAGCTATCCGATTCTTGGAGAGCTTCCAGCCAAAAGCATTGATACCGGTTTAGGACTCGAGCGAACTGCTGCCTTATTGCAAGGCGTTGAGAACATCTATGAAATTGATACCACGATGCAGATTCTCACTAAGGCCTCATCACTTGCTGGCGTGACTTACGGAAAGTCCCAAAATTCAGATGTTTCACTGCGCGTTGTTGCCGACCATGCTCGCACATCGGCGATGTTGATCGGCGATGGAGTTACACCAGGAAATGAGGGACGCGGTTACGTTCTACGTCGCATGATGCGCCGCACTATTCGCAATATGCGCCTTTTGGGCGTCAACGATCCAATCATGTCTGAGCTCACCCAAGCTGCTATTGGCGCAATGGGTCCTCAATATCCAGAGTTGATTTCAGACCAGAAGCGCATCTTGGCAGTCTCAATCGCAGAGGAAGAGTCTTTCTTGCAGACGCTAAAGAGTGGAACGCAGATCTTCGATCTTGCTTCTACCCAGTTGAAGGCGCAGAAGAAGTCGGTCTTGCCGGGCGATGAAGTCTTTAAGCTCCATGACACATATGGATTCCCATTTGATTTAACGCTTGAAATGGCGCGCGAAGAGGGCCTTGAAGTTGATGAGGATGGCTTTAGACGTTTGATGAATGAGCAGCGCGATCGCGCTAAAGCTGATGCAAAGGCGAAAAAGAGTGGCCACACTGATCTGAGTGAATACAAGAAGATTGCAGATTCAAAGGGCGCATCAACATTTGTTGGATATACGCAGATTGAATCTGAGTCAGTTGTTAATGGAATCCTGGTTGATGGAATTAGCGTTCAATCAGCTATTTCAGGTAGCGAAGTTGAAATCGTTCTTGATCGAACTCCTTTCTATGCAGAAGGTGGCGGACAGTTAGCAGATGGCGGTCGCATAACCCTCGCCAATGGCGCTGTGGTTGAAATTGATGATGTACAGACTCCAGTCAATGGACTCTCCGTTCATCGTGGTCGCGTTATCAGTGGCGAAGTGGCTCTTGGTTCACAGGCGCTGGCTGCAATTGATTTAGAGCGTAGAAACGCAATCTCTCGAGCGCATACTGCAACACATATGGTTCATAAAGCCTTTCGCGAAATTCTTGGTGAGACAGCAACGCAGGCAGGCTCTGAGAACTCGCCTGGGCGTTTCCGCTTCGATTTTCCTTCAACTGGCGCTGTGCCAGATTCAGTTTTAAATGAAGTTGAAGCGCGCGTAAACACACTTCTTCTCGATAATCTCGAGGTAACTGCAGAGACTATGTCGCAGGATGCTGCCAAGAAGATTGGCGCGATGGCTCTCTTCGGTGAAAAGTATGGAGATCAAGTTCGAGTTGTCAGCGTTGGTGACTGGGCGCGCGAGCTCTGCGGGGGCACACACGTCTCTGCCTCAGGACAGCTCGGACTCATTAAGTTGCTCTCAGAATCATCCGTCGGGGCAGGCGTTAGACGTGTAGAGGCTCTCGTCGGCGTGGATGCCTATAAATATTTAGCTCGCGAACATCTACTCTTAAATTCGCTTACTGAAATTGTTAAAGGTGCGCGTGCAGAAGAACTGCCAGAAAGAATCTCGGATTTACTCAATAAGATTAAAGAGATTGAGAAAGAGTTGGCAACTGTTCGCTCAGCGCAAGCGATGTCACAGGTTGGCTCGTTGGCCGAGAAGGCGGTAGTTGTGAATGGCATTTCGGTGATTGCAACAGCGTTGGGCGATGGAATTGCAGCTGATGATTTAAGAAAGATTGCGACCGACCTTAAGAGTAGGTCTGCGAACTCTGTAGTAGCTCTCGTGAGCGTTGTTGAGGGCAAGGCAGTTCTTGTTGCGGCGGTAAGTGATGGTGCAAAATCTGCAGGCGTTAAAGCTGGAGCCCTCGTAAAGATTGGTTCGGCGATTTTGGGCGGTGGCGGTGGCGGTAAGGATGATTTTGCGCAAGGCGGCGGAACCAATCTTGACCAGATTTCGGTGGCGCTTTCAGCAATCACTGACGCTATCTCTGGAAAGTAAAAGATGCAGCGGGGTCGACGGATCGCCTTCGACTACGGCGATATTCGCATAGGTGTGGCCGTGTGCGATCCCGATGGAATTATCTCCTCACCGGTAGCAGTTTTGGCAACCGAGAAGAAGCACCTAGCAACTGAGATTCAAGCCATCTTTGCAGAGTACGAACCAGTGCAGATATTTATCGGTCTCCCAAAGCAACTTTCAGGAATTGAAAGCGTTAGCGCCGAGAAGGCGAGAAGTTTTGGGGATTTTCTAGCCGAGTTCACAGATGTTGAAATCACCTATATAGATGAGCGACTTTCTACTGTCAGCGCACAGTCGAAGCTAAGAGAGGCCGGCAAATCTGCCAAAGAATCTAAGGAGCTCATTGATGCGATGGCAGCGGTAGAGATTCTTGAGTTAGGTCTTCAGAGTGCGCGATCTTCCTAGCTCACCCGTTCTTCGAGTTTTCTCAGCTTTCTTAGTCGTTCTACTTTTCACTGGTGGAGTTCGTGAGTTACGTTCAAATACATCAACTGCTCCAGATTTTTCATGTCGTGAAAATGGCAGAGAAGTAATTGTCCATATTGATGCGGGTTCGTCAGGCTCCGATATTGGCAAGGTGCTCGTAGAAGCAGGCGTCATTAAATCTTCTGAGTCATATTTTCGTGTTGCAGTGGGAGATCCACGATCTACGCAAGTAGCACCGGGGGATCATCGACTCACAGTTCAAAATTGCGCAAAGCAAGTGCTGGAGCAACTGCTGGATGTAAAACGTCTGAGTGGATTAATCAGCGTTCAAGAGGGTATGTGGCTCTCCGAGATTCTTCCGCAAATGTATAAATCTGGCTTCAACGCAAGCGATGTGAGATCTGCTCTGAACAACCTGAAGAAACCGATTGGCTTCACATCGCTCGAAGGGCTCTTCTTCCCAGCACAGTACAGTTTTGATAAAGGTACATCCGCACTCGCCGCCCTATCCTCAATGGTTTCGCGAGCTAATGAGGAGATGGTTTCGGCTGGATTCTATGAAAGTAACGAGAGGTTCACGCCCGCGCAGTTTTTAACTATCGCCTCTCTCATTCAAGCAGAGGGCAAACTCCAAGATTTCACCAAGATTTCTCAGGTCATTAGGAATCGCTTGGTCAAAGGAATGCCGCTGCAGTTTGATTCGACAATCCATTACGTCAAAAAGTCGCGAGGCAATATCTTTCTGAGTACTCAAGGAACGATGATTAACTCGCCGTACAACACTTATCGAAAGTACGGCCTACCGCCAGGACCAATTAATAACCCTGGTCGCCAGGCTATGAATGCAGCTCTCAACCCAGAGCCAGGAAATTGGCTCTATTTCATAACAGTTGCGCCCTCTGATACGCGCTTTACAGATAATCTAGAGCAGTTCAATATCTGGAAGCTCGAATACAAGAAGAACTTAAGAAATGGGCTATTTAGGAGTAAAGAATGATTCGTGGGGCAGTTCTCGGTTCGCCTATCGAACATTCGCTCTCGCCTGTCTTACACCGCGCAGCTTTCGTAGATCTTCAGATAGAGGGAAGCTATGACCGTATCGAGGTGCGCGCAGGGGAGCTAAAGAATTTTTTGACCGAGCGAGGTTCCGAGTTTGATTATCTTTCTCTTACGATGCCCCTGAAGGAAGAGGTCCTGCAATTAGGATTTGCAACGAGCGACTTAGCGCTCAAATCTCATTCTGCTAATACGCTCATTAAAAGCAGCGGATCGTGGAGCGCAACATCAACGGATGGAACGGGTTTCCTACAAGCTCTCGCTCATAGGGGTTTCTCGGATTTCTCATCCGTCTTAATACTGGGTGCCGGTGGAACTGCTCGAGCAATTGCTGCGGCGTTAGATGGTGTAGCGGATTCAATCACGGTACTGGGACGCACAAGCTCGCGCAAAGCATCTTTCCATGAGATCGTTACAAAATCTCAATTCTCATACGTAATATGGAGTAACGCCTTTTCACTTGAGCAATTCTCTTTGGTTGTAAATACAACTCCAGCTGGGGCTGCCGATCTTCTAGCCGAAGGTATAGATGACGGCATCACCTCACTTCTCTTTGACGTCATCTATAAGCCCTGGCCGACAGTTCTTGCGAGGAAGTGGAGCAGCGTGGGCGCGCCAGTAATCTCGGGCCTTGAACTCCTTCTCTACCAAGGGATTGATCAGCTGCGGCTCGTTTCGACGAAGGATTTTGATACTGAAAAGCTCGCGTCAATTCTGAGAGAAAAATTGACTAGCGCGCGCTAGATATCCACAGGTGTTTCTGGGCCTCACTACTAGTAGAGGTACCTTCTTGGAATGGCTGCTCTTCTTATTGCAATAGCGCTCTTTGACGTTAAGTTTCATCGCATACCCAATATTGCAGTAGCTCTCGTAGTGGCTCTCGATCTACTCATTGATTCAAGCCCAGCCAACTTCTCTCTCCTTCCTATTCTTGCGCCCACAAGTATGTTGGCTTGGAAATATCTCAAAATTGGCGGGGGAGATATCAAACTACTGGGAGCAATCCTGATTTTTCTGATTCCAGATGAGTTGCTTCATGGGTACATCTACAACTTACTTTTATGCACTACCGTTTTGGCGGCCATCTACATCATTCGTTGTGGCACTCTAAAAATCGCAATCCCACTGGCGCCTGCGATCAGTGGGGGATATCTCCTATCGATTTTGAGTTAATTTCTCTGCAGGGGCGTAAATAGGTCTGCTTTGTTAAATGGCATCTGCCACAATAGGCACATGCGTTGGATAACAGCAGGCGAATCTCATGGCCAAGCCCTATCGGCAATAGTCGAAGGGCTACCAGCCCATATTGAAATTTCAACGAAAGATATCGATTTTCATCTCTCTCGCCGTCGCCTCGGAGTTGGGCGCGGAGCGAGACAGAATTTTGAAGCAGATAAGGTCACAATTCTTGGCGGAGTTCGTTTGGGAGTTTCACAAGGTGGTCCAATCTCTATTCAAGTTGGTAATAGCGAATGGCCCAAGTGGGAGAAGGTGATGTCTGCCGATCCCGTCCCTGAAGATGAGATTGTCAATTTGGCGCGCAATGCACCACTGACTCGACCAAGACCTGGACATGCT
The DNA here is from genome assembly GCA_964610715.1 of uncultured Candidatus Planktophila sp. Lineage (GTDB taxonomy): Bacteria > Actinomycetota > Actinomycetes > Nanopelagicales > Nanopelagicaceae > Planktophila. The sequence continues at coordinate 12,008 of CAZSWE010000008.1, read as the reverse complement.
GATTTAGTTGGGATGCAGAAGTACGATTTTGATGACGCACGACCAATCTTAGAAAGAGCTAGCGCCCGCGAAACTGCGGCAAGAGTTGCACTTGGTGCTATTGCGCGCAATTTTCTAGAGCAAGCAGTGGGCATAACTATCTTGAGCCACGTTGTATCCATTGGAAGTGCGCGAATTCCTGATGGTTACGCGCTTCCTCAGGCAGGCGACATGGCGCGCATCGATGCCGATCCAGTCAGATGCGCCGACGCGAAGACAAGTGAGGCCATGATTGCCGAAATCGAATCAGCACACTCAGATGGAGATACTTTAGGTGGCGTTTGCGAAGTTTTGGCTTACAACTTGCCACCAGGTCTTGGTTCACATGTTCATTGGGATCGCAGATTGGATGCACGCCTGGCTGCAGCCATGATGGGAATTCAAGCAATTAAAGGCGTTGAAATCGGAGATGGATTTAGAACTGCAACTCGGAGAGGTTCAATTGCCCACGACGAGATAGAACGTGGAAAAGATGGTGCGATACAACGACGTACGGATCGCGCTGGCGGGACTGAAGGCGGAATGTCCAACGGAGAAATTTTACGCGTGTCAATCGCCATGAAGCCCATCTCTACCGTCCCTAAGGCGCTAGACACTATTGATGTAAAGACGGGCGAAGCGGCTAAAGCAATCAATCAGCGCTCAGATGTCTGTGCTGTTCCTGCTGCAGGCGTAGTTGCCGAGGCGATGGCGGCTCTTGTCCTGGCAGAGGCTGTTCTTGAAAAGTTTGGTGGGGATTCGGTTCAAGAGGTACGTCGTAACTTTGATTCGTATATGAAGAATCTACGTTTTAAGTAATGGCCCCGCGAGTAATTCTGATTGGACCGATGGGTTCAGGAAAGACAACTATTGGCTCGCTTCTTGCCGAAAAGCTGGGGTTATCTTTTAGAGATACCGACCATCTGATTGAAGAGCGCGAAGAGAAGCCGGTTTCACAGATCTTTCTCGATCAAGGAGAAGATGCTTTTAGGGCAATCGAGAAAAGAGTTCTGCGAGATGAGCTACTCACAGATGGAACGGTTCTATCTCTCGGAGGCGGCGCCCCTATCTCGATAGATGCGCAATCGGCTCTTCGCGCTATCTCCTCTTACATAATCTTTCTTGATATCTCGCTTTCAACAGTCGTTCCGCGGATTGGCTTCAATCGCGATAGACCTCTTTTACTTAACAACCCCCGTGGGCAGTGGCAGACGTTGATGGAGGCCAGACGCCCGATTTATGAAGCTCTCGCGGATGTAACAATCAACGTTGATGACAAAAGCGAAGAAGAGATTGTTACCATTGCACTTTCGAGTTTGGAGGAGGCGCGATGAAGAAAATTGCAATCACCTCTGAGCGAAGTTATGAAGTTGAAATTGGCCGGAGCTATCTAGAGGCTTTACATGAGATTGCACAGGGTCGCGAACGAGTTGCTGTCATCTATAGCGAGGCGATGAAGGAACAGATTCCAACCTTTGATTTCGGTGGTGCAGAGGCTTTCTACTTTGGAATTCCGGATGGAGAAGCTGGAAAGTCAGCGCGTACCCTTGATTCAATCTGGAATTGGCTTGGCGCTGCGGGTTTTACGAGAAGTGATTTGATTATTGGCATAGGCGGAGGCGCAGTAACCGATCTTGCCGGCTATGCCGCTGCCTCTTGGTTACGTGGCCTGGATTGGGTTGCGATTCCTACAACGGTCGCGGGAATGGTAGATGCAGCGGTAGGTGGAAAGACAGGAATCAATAGCGATTACGGCAAGAACCTGATTGGGGCATTTCACTCACCCATCAAAGTGATCGCTGATACGGCTTGGCTTGAAACTTTGTCAGATCGCGATTTTGCAGCAGGACTAGCGGAAGTTGTGAAGTGTGGATTTATTGCAGATGGTCAGATACTGACGATGGTTGAAGGTCTGACATTAGATCAGATTCGTAGTTCGAACGAGTTGACGCAGGAACTTATTGAGAGAGCTGTTCAAGTAAAGGCCGATGTTGTTTCTGGTGATTTTAGAGAGAGTTTCAATCGCGAGATTCTCAATTATGGCCACACCTTTGGCCATGCAGTTGAAATTCACTCTCAGTACTCGCTCCGACATGGCGAGTGCGTCTCGATAGGTATGGCCTTTATTGCTCATCTCTCCTTTGAATCTGGGCTCATTTCGCAGGAGTTACTGGAGAGACACCTCTCAGTTTTGCGAGGTCTAGAGCTACCAGTCCAATATACGCAGGGTGAATGGCCCGAACTATTCTCGGCGATGAAACTCGATAAGAAGTCACGTGGGAATAATCTGCGCTTTGTCGTGATTACCGAAATTGGGAAGACACAGAGGCTTGAAAATCCAGATGAAGCCGCCTTGATATCAGCGTATGAGAAGGTTAGCCAATGAAGGTACTTGTTCTGAATGGCCCAAATTTAGGTCGCCTTGATATACGCGATTCATCCATCTATGGAGATATGAATTATGCAGAGCTCGTCTCCCATATTGAATTGGCTGCAAAGACCCATGGGTTTGTCGCTGATGTGAGACAGAGTAATGATGAAGCGGAGATCATCTCTTGGCTACACGAGGCTGCGGATGCAAAACTTCCAGTAATCATCAACCCTGCAGCCTTCACACATTACTCATATGCGATTCGTGATGCAGCAGAGTTGGTCAAAGCTCCGTTGATAGAAGTCCATCTATCCAATCCAATGGCGCGTGAAGAGTTCAGACATACATCGGTGATTTCTGGGGTAGCAAATGGGACTATTGGTGGTTTCGGGCCAAATTCTTATGTGTTGGCCCTTATTGCGCTAAAAGCGCTTCTCTCCTGATTTTTATTGAGCAATTGTTATGCGCTAAACTCGCGCACCTTAACTAACTTTTAGAACGTAGGACTGGAGCTATCGTGGCAACAACTAATGATCTCAAGAATGGTATGACCCTCGATATTGATGGCCAGCTCTGGACTGTAGTTGAGTTCCAGCATGTAAAGCCAGGCAAGGGACCAGCGTTCGTTCGCACCAAGTTGAAGCAGGTCATGACTGGAAAAGTCGTCGATAAGACCTTTAACGCAGGCGTCAAGGTTGAAGTAGCAATCCTCGAAAAGCGTGAAATGAACTTCCTTTATAAGGAAGGTGAGGACTTTGTATTCATGGATAACGTGAACTTTGATCAGATGAATATTTCAGCAGACACTGTGGGAGATGCAATCAACTACATGCTTGAAAATACTGGGGCGATTGTTGCAATTCACGAAGGCAATCCTCTTTACATTGAACTCCCAGCATCCGTTCCACTCAAAATTACTTACACAGAGCCTGGTCTTCAGGGTGATCGCTCCTCTGGAGGAACAAAGCCTGCGACTGTCGAAACTGGACTTCAGATTCAAGTGCCTCTCTTTATCAAACAGGATGAAATTGTCCTTGTTGATACTCGCGATGGCTCATACCAAGGCCGCGCCAACTAGTGTCAGCTCGCAGTAAAGCGCGTAAACAAACCCTCGATTTACTCTACGAAGCAGATATTCGAGGCGCTTCTGCTGCAGATTTACTCGTAACACGAGATATCGTTGAAGAGGGTCCTGACGCCAGGCCTATCCGTGACTTCACCCGCGAACTAATTGCAGGAATTACCACCAATAAGCGAAAGATCGATGAATTGATTACGACTTACGCGCAGGGTTGGGATATGGATCGTCTGCCTGCAGTTGACCGAAATATTCTGCGTCTTGGAATTTATGAGATTGTATGGACGCCCGAATTGGCTGAGGGAATTGCAATTGATGAGGCTCTCAATCTTGCGAAGGAGCTTTCAACCGAAGAGTCAGCTGGATATATCCATGGAATTCTAGGAAAGATTTCACAAATTAAAGAGAGTATCGCGCTCTAACTTCGCACGGCTAGAAGCAATTTCTGACTCTCTAGCCACTCCATCAGAGATTCAGACGTATACCCAAGACAGATTGCTACATATTCAATATCTCGCTCTCGCAACGAAATTACCTCGCCATTCCAATCTTCGCGGGAGCTTTGTATATGCGTGATATACCTGGAAATCATCTGAAGTGCTGTCCGGTCCGATGTAACGCCAGATTCTGAGAGCTTTCTTAACCGCCGCGTATCAATGATTACTCGTCTACTAATACTGGCGCTCTTTGTGGGCGCACTGCCAAAGAGCATCGATACGGGAACTCCGTAAAAATCTGCAATTTCAATTGCGCGCTTTACGCTGAGTGATCGCGAGCCTCGCTCGTACGACCCCAGAACGACCGCCTTAATTGCGCCATTGCTAGTGATCTCTACATCGCTTAAAGAGAGTGATTGCGCGTGGCGGATCGAGCGCAGGCGCTCAGAGACGAATGTGGTGGTGATTTCAGTAGCCATGGCGCGACTCTAGGTTTACATCGAGACAGGCCCGTCCTTCAATCCACAGGGCATAGAACTCAAGTGGTATCATTCGCTCGCATCCTTTAACGACCCGTCCTGCGAGGCGGGGAAGGAGATTTACAGATGAGCCTTGCCTTGCCTGCGCCAGATATGGCCCGCGCTATTACCCGTATTTCCCACGAGATTCTCGAACGTAACTCTGGTTCGGAATCAATCACACTTTTAGGTATTCCAACACGAGGCGCCCACTTGGCTGCTCGAATCGCTGCCAATATCGAAGCGATAGAAGGTCGCGCTGTTCAACATGGAACGCTGGATATCACCTTGCACCGAGATGACCTACGGACGAGACCACCTCGAGCGTTGATGCCGACAGTCATTCCATCGCTAGGCGTTGAAGGTCGCAACGTTGTATTAGTTGACGATGTGCTTTTCTCGGGACGAACCATTAGAGCAGCCCTTGATGCGCTTGGAGAGATTGGCCGCCCACAAACTGTGCAATTGGCGGTTCTGGTAGATCGTGGCCATCGCGAGCTACCTATTCGAGCCGATTACGTCGGAAAGAATCTTCCTACCTCGCAGAGCCAGGTAGTCCGCGTGCAATTTACAGAGCTAGATGGAATTGATCTGGTCTCGATTGAGGACGGTGCCGCACAATGAAGCACCTCTTATCGATAGCTGATCTAACTAAATCTCAGGCCATCACTATTCTCAACACCGCAGAAGAGCTAGCGCGAGCCTCTGATGGTCCGATGAAGAAGCTTCCAACGCTGCGCGGTCGAACCATTGTCAATCTCTTCGCTGAGGATTCAACGCGTACAAGAATTTCATTTGAAGCTGCAGCGAAGCGATTATCTGCAGATGTCATCAACTTCTCTGCCAAAGGTTCAAGTGTCAGTAAAGGCGAATCTCTCAAAGATACAGCTCAGACCCTTCAAGCGATGGGAGCAGATGCAGTCATCATTCGCCATAGCGCATCTGGTGCTGCAGCGCGCCTGGCCGAAAACCAATGGATGTCGGGTGCAGTCATTAATGCAGGCGATGGCACTCATGAGCATCCGAGTCAAGCGCTTCTTGATGCCTTTACCATTCGCCGCCATTTATCTCATGGGGGAGAGGATCTAGCTGGACTTCATATCGCAATTGTCGGAGATGTTCTGCACTCACGCGTTGCTCGCTCGAACGTCTTACTGCTTACTAAATTGGGAGCGAAAGTTACGTTGGTTGCCCCGCCGACCTTGCTTCCAGTTGGTATTGAATCTTGGCCGGTGACTGTTTCATATGATTTCGATGCTGTGATTGAGAGCGTGGATGCCGTGATGATGTTACGCATTCAATTAGAGCGAATGTCAGAGATGTTCTTTCCCAATGCTCGCGAATATTCACGTTACTTCGGGCTCAACTCAGATCGATTGCGAAGGATGAAGCCGACAGCGATTGTGATGCACCCAGGTCCTATGAATCGAGGACTTGAAATCACTGCCGATAGCGCCGATAGCGCTCGTTCTGTGATTGTTGAACAGGTGACCAATGGTGTCAGCGTGCGCATGGCGATTCTCTACCTGCTCTTAGCCGGCGTTCCAGAAGGTGAAGGTGTAATTGCATGACCACTAAATATCTCATTAAGAACGTCGAGGTCTCTGGCGTAGTTTCTGATATCGCTATTGAGAACGAAAAGATCACAGCAATCGCCAAGAACCTAACGAGTGATGGCGCGACGGAGTTTGATTTCACAGGTTCTGTCGCTCTTCCGGGACTCGTCGATCTGCACACACATCTTCGTGAGCCAGGTAAAGAGGATGCTGAAACAGTTCTCTCAGGATCACAAGCTGCAGCTCGTGGTGGCTTCACCGCAATCAGCGCTATGGCAAACACATCACCGGTTGCAGATACCGCAGGTGTTGTGGAACAGGTTTACAGACTGGGACAGAGCGCTGGCCTTGTTGATGTCTTCCCTATCGGAGCTGTGACACAAGGAATTCAAGGTGAACACCTCGCTGAAATTGGAGCGATGGCTGATTCAGCCGCGCGCGTTCGCGTATTTAGCGATGATGGCAATTGCGTCTTTGACCCATTGGTCATGCGGCGAGCGCTTGAATATATAAAGAAGTTCGATGGAGTTATCGCCCAGCATGCGCAGGAACCGCGTCTTACTCAAGCGAGTCAGATGAATGAAGGGTTTGTTTCATCGCAACTTGGTCTTAAGGGTTGGCCAGCTATCGCAGAAGAATCAATCATCGCTCGTGATGTCTTGTTGGCAGATCATGTTCAGGCTCGTCTGCATATCTGTCACGTCACCACGCGAGGCGGCGTTGAGATTATTCGATGGGCTAAATCTCGCGGAATCAACGTCACCGCAGAGGTGACGCCACATCACTTACTGCTGACCGATGAACTTGCACGTAGCTACGATCCAATTTATAAAGTGAATCCGCCACTTAGAACGGAGAGTGATGTGATAGCACTTCGTGAGGCGCTTGCCGAGGGAATCATAGATATCGTTGCTACCGATCACGCCCCTCATGCAGCTGAAACTAAGGAGTGTGAGTGGCAAGAGGCCTCCTTTGGAATGTTGGGACTTGAAACGGCGCTTCCTATTATCAATATGACTATGGTGCAGACAGGTTTGTTAACCTGGAGCCAGGTCTCTGATCGAATGAGTACTGCTCCCGCTCGAATTGGTCGCTACGAGAATCACGGTTCTGATCTGGAAGTAGGAGCTCGCGCGCACATCACTGTGATGAACCCGACCCAACTCTGGCGCGTGGATCGCGACCGTCTAGCATCGCGAAGCCGCAATACTCCCTTCCATGGCATGGAGATTCCTGGGGTGGTGCAGGCAACTTTCTTCAATGGGCGCCTCACACATAAGGCTGGTTCCTAATGGCTAAAGCATTCTTTGTTCTCGATGATGGCCGTATCTTTGAAGGTAGATCGTGGGCTGCGATGGGTAAGACCTTCGGTGAAGCCGTTTTTCAAACTGGCATGACGGGCTACCAAGAAACTTTGACAGACCCTTCGTATCACAAACAGGTTGTCGTAATGACTGCGCCTCACATCGGTAATACCGGCGTCAATGACTTCGATAATGAATCAAAGAAGTACTGGGTCGCAGGCTTCGTCGTTCGAAATCCTTCGACCCTTACTAGTAATTGGCGAAGCGAAAATGATCTTGAAGCAGAGTTAATTGAGCAAGGAATTGTAGGAATCCAGGGCGTAGATACTCGCGCGATTACTCGCCATTTGCGTGATCGTGGCGCAATGAGAGTTGGAATCTTCTCTGGAGAAAACTTGACTCGAGAAGAGATGGTCATTGAAGTTCGCAAGCAACCTGCAATGGTGGGCGCCTATCTCTGCGCCGATGTCTCAACCCCATCAACCTACGTTGTTCCAGCGATAGGCCAGAAGCGATTTACCGTTGCGGCGCTTGATCTTGGAATCAAGGGGGCTACCCCACGAGCAATGGCAGAGCGGGGAATCGAAGTTCACGTGATGCCCTTTGATGCAACCTTTGAAGATATTCAAGCGATCTCTCCAGATGGAGTCTTTCTCTCGAATGGACCGGGAGATCCGGCAACGATGACAGCAACGATTGATTTGGTGCGCGAGATTCTGATCGCTGAAGTACCGGTTTTTGGAATCTGCTTCGGACATCAAATACTCGGACGAGCGCTCGGTTTTGAAACCTACAAGTTGCAATTTGGTCATCGCGGCATCAATCAACCTGTTATGGATAAGCGAACAGGAAAAGTCGAGATAACAGCGCACAATCACGGTTTTGCGTTAAAGGCTCCAACAGAAGGCCTCTTCACAACAGTCTTTGGCCCAGGGCAAGTGACTCACGTCTGCCTCAACGATGATGTGGTTGAAGGCTTGGAACTTTCAGAGCGTGGTGCATTTAGCGTTCAGTATCACCCGGAAGCCGCTGCAGGTCCACATGATGCCGCCTATCTATTTGATCGATTCGTGCAAGTGATGGAGAAGTACCCTAGAAAGGTGGCCACTAACTAATGGCACGCGATGCATCGATAAAGAGCGTTCTAGTTATTGGTTCTGGTCCAATAGTTATTGGTCAGGCATGTGAATTTGATTATTCGGGCACACAAGCTTGTCGCGTGCTTCGCGCTGAAGGGATTCGAGTAATCCTGGTCAACTCCAATCCAGCGACGATCATGACAGACCCGGAGTTTGCAGATGCGACTTACATCGAACCGATTACTCCAGAATTTATCGAGAAGATTATTGCCAAGGAACGTCCAGATGCAGTCCTGGCAACCCTCGGTGGCCAGACTGCGCTCAATGCGGCGATTGGTCTTTTTAAGGCGGGCACTCTTGATCGCTACAACGTAAAACTGATCGGTGCAGATGTTGATGCGATTGAGCGCGGAGAGAATCGAGAGCTCTTTCGAAATATCGTTGAAAAAATAGGCGGCGAATCGGCTCGCTCAATCATCTGTCACACTATGGAAGAAGTACTTGGCGCTGCCGCGGAGTTGAGTTATCCAGTTGTGATTCGTCCATCTTTCACTATGGGTGGGCTAGGTTCTGGAATCGCCTTCGATGAAGAGACCCTCAGACAGATAGCAGGGGCTGGTTTGCGTCATAGCCCAACATCAGAGGTGTTGATTGAAGAATCAATCATTGGCTGGAAAGAGTACGAACTCGAAGTAATGCGAGATAAGTCAGATAACGTTGTGATTGTCTGCAGCATTGAAAATATCGATCCCATGGGTGTTCATACGGGAGATTCCATTACTGTGGCGCCAGCACTTACGCTGACAGATGTTGAGTATCAAAAGCTGCGAGACCTATCAATTTCAATTATTCGCGAAGTAGGCGTCGATACCGGTGGCTGCAATATTCAATTTGCAGTTAACCCTGACAATGGTCGTATCATCGTGATTGAGATGAATCCTCGCGTCTCGCGCTCTTCTGCGCTGGCATCAAAGGCGACCGGATTTCCTATTGCAAAGATTGCGACAAAACTTGCTATCGGTTACACACTTGATGAGATTAAGAACGACATTACACAGGTTACGCCAGCATCATTTGAGCCAACTTTGGATTACATAGTCGTCAAAGTTCCTCGTTTTGCCTTTGAGAAATTCCAGGATGCCGACCCACGACTTACGACAACAATGAAATCTGTCGGTGAAGCGATGGCTATTGGCCGGTCGTTCGGAGAGGCTCTCATGAAGGCGCTGCGATCACTCGAGCGCAAGGAAGCGATATTTACCTTCCCATCAGAAGTTACTGTCCAAGAGCGAGAACTGCTCCTGGAGTCGATGAAGATGCCGACTGAGTACCGCTTACAGCAAGTGCAGAAAGCGATGTGGGCTGGCGCATCTATTGAGGATGTTTATTCATCCACCAAAATCGATCGCTGGTTCTTGAAGCAACTAGAGATGATTAATGATCAAGCTCGCGATATTCGCGATGCTGTTGAGCTAGATGCGGCTACCCTCAAGATAGCGAAGGAACATGGTTTCTCTGATCAGCAGATTGCAATTTTACGTGCATCCACAGAGGATGATGTTCGTAAATTGCGTCATCATTTAGCTATTAGACCCGTCTATAAAACAGTAGATACCTGCGCAGCTGAATTTGAAGCTTTTACTCCCTATCACTACTCGAGCTACGAAGAAGAGAGTGAAGTTCACAGTCGTACAAAACCAGCGGTAATTATTCTTGGCAGTGGTCCGAATCGAATTGGCCAGGGAATTGAATTTGATTATTCATGTGTGCACGCCTCATTCACCCTCAGGGCTGCAGGTTTTGAAACAATCATGGTCAACTGCAATCCTGAGACAGTTTCTACTGACTACGACACAAGCGATCGCTTGTACTTTGAACCACTCACATTGGAAGATGTCCTCGAAGTTGTCTATGCCGAAACGCAGGCGGGACCAGTGCTGGGAGTCATCACTCAACTTGGCGGCCAGACGCCACTTGGTTTAGCTGCCGGATTAAAGGCCGCAGGTGTAACAATTCTTGGAACAAGCCCTGATGCAATCAATCTCGCCGAAGAGCGCGGCGCCTTCGGGCGAGTTCTTGCAGAGCAAGGCCTTACAGCGCCAGAATTTGGAATGGCGTCTTCCCAATTGGAAGCGTTAGAAATTGCAGCACGTATTGGATATCCAGTATTGGTGCGTCCTAGCTTTGTTCTGGGTGGACGTGGAATGGAGATTGTCTACGATGATGCAGCGCTATCTGGCTTCATCTCTCGCGCTACCGATATCACTCCCGATCACCCAGTGCTCGTCGATAGATTCTTAGATAGCGCTATCGAGTTAGATGTCGATGCGCTCTACGATGGCGTTGAACTCTTCCTCGGTGGAATCATGGAGCATATTGAAGAGGCGGGTATTCACTCTGGTGATAGCGCTTGCGTCTTGCCGGCTATGACAATCAGCGATGATCAGCGAAGCAAGATTCGTGAAGCTACTCTCAAAATTGCCCAAGGCGTCGGAGTTTCAGGGCTTATCAATATTCAATTTGCAATGGCTGACTCTGTCCTCTACGTACTAGAAGCAAATCCACGCGCCTCGCGAACCGTTCCGTTTGTCAGCAAGGCAACTGGGGTTCCTTTAGCCAAGGCGGCAGCGCGGATAGCGCTTGGAAGTTCTATCGCATCACTTCGCGAAGAAGGTCTATTACCTGCGCAAGGTGATGCCATCGCAAAGGGCATTAGCGTGAAAGAGGCGGTTCTGCCATGGAATCGTTTCCGTCGCGCCGATGGCCGCGGAGTAGATGCAGTTCTTGGCCCCGAGATGAGATCTACCGGCGAGGTTATGGGTATCGCATCCTCCTTCGGTGCAGCGTATGCAAAGTCGCAGATAAGTTCATTTGGCCCCTTGCCTAAGACAGGAACGGTCTTTATTTCACTTGCCGATAAAAATAAGAGCTCAGGTGTTGCTCCAGCAAAGGGCTTAGCTCAATTGGGCTTTCGTCTGATTGCAACGGATGGAACATCGAACTTCTTACGAGAACACGGCATTGAGACTGTTCCAGTACGTAAGAACTCGCAGGGAACTGGTCCGATGGGCGAGAAGACCATTGTCGAAATGCTCAATGCGGGGGATATTGACCTGGTGATTAATACGCCAGTGGGTCGCGGTACTCGCGCTGATGGGTGGGCAATTCGAACTGCTTCAGTACAGAGATCTATTCCGATTATTACAACTACAGCAGGCTTTAGCGCTGCAGTAGAGGGAATCAAATCGCTACAAGGCAATGAGCTCTCTGTTGCGCCTATCCAAGAGTGGCTCGCACTGTGATGGCAACAATCAATAAGAGCGCGGTTCAGCAGATTGTCACTGTTCTTTCGAACAAACGGGTTGGGGCATACCACCAGATATTGCTCAACGTTGGAGATATCGTAAAGAGCTGTCGCCCAGGAAACTTTGTCGCTATTTCCGTTGGCGGCGATACCTCAAAGATGATTCTTCGTCGCGCATTCGCAATTTCTCGCACTTCAGATAGCTCGCAGTACGGCGGAACGATGGAGCTCATCGTCGCTCCTCATGGAGCTGGAAGTAGGTGGCTCTGCGCCCAAAGCGAAGGTAGCGAATTGGATATCGTCGCACCGCTTGGAACCGCCTTTGGGATTCCGACAGAACCGA
>CAZSWE010000007.1:10904-23048 GCA_964610715.1 uncultured Candidatus Planktophila sp. | reverse complement strand
GCGAAATCTGTCGTTCGATTGATTCAGCCATCTCGTTATAGGACTGGGCAAGAGTCGCCATCTCATCTTGCGACTCAACTTTCATGCGCTGGCTAAAGTCCCCATCGGTAAATCGAGTTGCCACACGAGCTGCATCACGCACAGGTCGTACGACTTGTCGAACCACGAGCCAGGTAATAAGACCGATGAGGAAGATAAGTGCGAAGCCAGTAAAGATGAGTGAATTTCTAATGAGAGTGAGGGTCTCGGCTTGAGTGTTGAGGGTGAAGACAACATACATTTCATACATTCCCCCACCAGGAATTTTGATCGGCTCTCCGACAAAGAGCGCATCAGTGGTGAGTGAGTTGAGATAACGATTTTGGGCATATTCATACTGTGCTTCTTTAGAGGCTCTTACCCTCTCGCGCAGTGACTCTGGAACAGATTTTGGATCCACTAACGCTGAGGCCATCTCATAGGAAACTTGCGTGTTCTTCTCACTGGGAAACTTAAGAAGAATGATGTCCCGACTATCTTCGTTGACATCCTGGGTTGTAGCTTCAACAACTAAACCTGCAATCACTTGCTTACGCTCTTCAACGCTTTTGCCTTGCGAGAGAATTAATTGATACTGCGCGTTAAAGAAGGTGAAGCGAGCCTCCGTGAGCGCTGAATCTAAACTTACGGAGCGAATACCATCAGATAGGCGTGAATTAAGGGCTGAACCAGTAAGGCTAATGACGCCCAATGAGAGAAGAATTGTTGAAAGGATAACTTTGGTCGCAAGTGATTGCGCCAACGTCTTTCGAATTCCCCTCATGGTGAATGCGCCCTTTACGCTGGGACGCCCGCCTTGTAACCAACTCCACGCACGGTCATCACAATCTCGGGGTGCTCTGGATCATGTTCAACTTTAGAACGTAGGCGCTGTACGTGAACGTTTACCAATCGAGTATCCGTGCTGTGGCGATAGCCCCAGACTTCACTTAAGAGTGCATCACGTGTAAATACTCTGCCTGGATCTTTGGCAAGGGCTACCAGCAAATCGAACTCAAGGCGAGTAAGTTGAATTAACGTTGCGCCGCGTTGGACTTCATGAGCCGTTACATCAATAGTCAGATCGCCAATTGTCAGTAGGCCTGTGACATCGGCATTGGTGCGACGTAGGCGAGTACGAATACGAGCAATGAGTTCAGCTTTATCGCGGAAAGGCTTCTGCATGTAATCATCAGCGCCAGCTTCAAGGCCGCGGACAATATCTTGCGTCTCACCCTTTGCACTTAACATCACGATAGGAACCATAGATTCTTGTCTAATCAATCTGCAGACCTCAATGCCATCGATTCCTGGCAACATCACATCGAGCAAGACGAGGTCTGGAGGATTATTTCTAAATACCTCCAGCGCCTCATCTCCTCGACTGACAAGATCTACATCGAAACCCGAACTTGTTAAGACAATTCCGAGCATTTCTGCAAGGTCTTGGTCGTCATCGACGACCATAACCAGTGCCATTTAGGAACCGTGCTCCCAGGAGTTGAGGTACATATCCTGAGCAGGTGTTAATACATCGATACGTCCACCCATTGACTTGAGCTTGAGTGAAGCAACTTCCTTATCGATATAGGTAGGAACTTCGTGAACGCCCGCAGGAAGATTCTTTGCTTCCTTAACAAGGTATTCAGCGGTAAGTGCCTGATCCGAGAATGACATATCCATTACTGATGCTGGGTGTCCTTCTGCAGCTCCAAGGTTTACAAGGCGGCCTTCTGCGAGAAGAAGTAGGCGACGGCCATCCTTCATGACATATTCATCAGTCTGGTGACGCATCTTTTCATTCTTCTTCACTGAGTTCTGCTCAAGCCAAGCTACATCGATTTCAATATCGAAGTGGCCTGAGTTAGCCATGATTGCGCCATCCTTCATCGCTGCAAAGTGTTCATCGCGGAGTACATCGCGGTTTCCGGTGACGGTGATAAATACATCGCCGACCTTCGCAGCATCGAGCATTGGCATCACGCGGAAGCCCTGCATCATCGCATCAAGTGCCTTAGTTGGATCGATTTCTGTGACGATAACATCAGCGCCCATGCCCTTAGCGCGTTCTGCAACGCCCTTACCGCAGTAACCAAATCCAGCTACGACGACGATGCGTCCTGCTAGAAGGAAGTTAGTTGCACGGAAGACGGCATCAAGAGTTGATTGACCTGTTCCGTAACGGTTATCGAACATGTGCTTGGTGTCAGTGTCATTAACAGCGATCATTGGGAATGTGAGCGCGCCATCTTTTGCCATCTGGTTAAGACGGATAACGCCTGTCGTTGTCTCTTCGCAACCACCTGCGATATTTGGAAGAAGTTCCTTGCGGGTTGTGTGAAGAGTGTTAACGAGGTCGCAACCATCATCGAAGACTTGGTGCGGATTGATATCAAGTGCGGCATTGATGTGCGCGTAGTAACCATCGCGATCAACTGCGTTGCGAGCGAATACTGAAATACCGTATTCGTGAACAAGCGCTGCTGCAGTGTCATCTTGTGTTGAAAGTGGGTTTGAAGCGCAGAGTGCGATTTCAGCTCCACCGGCCTTGAGAACGCGCATCAAGTTAGCGGTCTCAGTGGTGACGTGCATACATGCTGCGATACGCACACCAGTAAATGGCTGTGACTTCTCGAAGCGTTCGCGGATCTGTGCAAGTACAGGCATGTTGCGTTCTGCCCATTCAATCTTCTTGCGGCCAGCTTCAGCAAGTGATGCATCTGCAATATCGTGCTTTGGAATAGTTGTGACAGGTGTCATTTAGATATATCTCCCTAGATAAACGGCTGTTTGTTCGCTTGACCTTCGGCGTAGGGCTCTACTGTGCTAGTCGGCTATAGGAATAGCCTACTAGTTAAGGGATTAATACGAGGATGTCGAGGTCCCCACGGATCGTGTTAAGTACATCATCTCGGACCTTCTTCATGCGGGCTTCCGATGAAGCCTCAACGTTGAGTCGAAGGAGCGGCTCAGTATTTGAGGCCCTGAGATTGAACCACCAATCGGCGTGGCTGATAGTCAGTCCATCGAGGTGATCGATTTCAACTCCATCTTTCTTGCCATAGATTTCTTCAATCTTCTTTGTGGCAGAGGCGGCATCCTTCACCGTTGAATTGATTTCACCACTTGAGTGATAACGATTAAATGTTTTGAGTAGCTCTGAAAGCGTTGTCTTAGTTTCACCAAGTGCTGCAATCGCGTGAAGCGCTGCCAACATTCCAGAATCTGCGCGCCAAAAGTCACGGAAATAGAAGTGGCCGGAATGCTCGCCACCAAAGACTGCATTTGTTTCGGCCATCAGCTTCTTAATATAAGAGTGCCCCACGCGAGAACGAATAGCGGTGCCGCCATTTTCTTCAACTACTTCTTTCACCGCTCTCGATGAGATTAAGTTATAAATGATGGATGCGCCTGGGTTCTTGGCTAGTTCACGAGTTGCAATGAGAGCCGTCAGAGCCGAAGGATTTACCAGCGCACCCTTCTCATCAACAAGGAAACATCGGTCGGCATCGCCATCAAAGGCGAGCCCGATATCAGCTTTATGTTTCTTCACTGCCTTCTGCAGATCAACTAAGTTTGCTGGTTCAATTGGGTTCGCTTCGTGGTTAGGAAAAGTTCCATCGAGTTCAAAATAGAGTTCTACAACCTCTGCGTTAAGTCGCTCAAAGACTGCAGGGGCCGTGTATCCACCCATTCCATTACCCGCATCAATGACTATCTTCAATGGTCGGATTGCAGAAACATCTACCAGCGTCAGTAAGTGATCCACATAATCGGCCAACATTGATTGTTGCTTCTCAACTCCAACGTTGCGCATCGCCATAGGTGCGCCATCTCGAACATAATTTTCAATGACGACCAAGCCTGACTCTTTACCGATTGGCCTTGCTCCGCTCAGGCAGAGCTTGATGCCGTTATATTCGGCAGGATTGTGGCTGGCGGTAAACATTGCACCCGGAAGATTGAGTTTTCCGGAGGCGAAATACAACATATCGGTTGAGGCTAAACCGATTCGGATGACATCTAACCCTTGTGATGTAACGCCGGCTGCAAAAGCTGTGGCGAGCGTCGGTGAAGATGGACGCATATCTTCGCCGATTACTACAGTGCCTGGTTCGCGCTCTTGTTCTAGAAAACGCGCAACGGCAATGCCAGTGGCAAAGGCAAAATCTGGGGTGAGTTCTTTATCAACAAGGCCACGAATATCGTAGGCCTTAAATATGGAAGCGCTCATATAAGTATCGTAAAGAGATTTACGATGAAATGCGAAATTAGGAAGGAACTGCCCGTAGGTGTCCGCGTCGACCTACGCTGGAGTGCGCAACTTGAGCAACATCCGACTGTAAAGGTTGTGGATGCGCAGAAGCTGCCTCGCGCACTGCATCTGCAATGGCCATCAAATCATCATCGCTCGGTCCTGCTGCATTGGAATCAGCTACATGGCGAATTACTTCCCAGCCATTAGGAACTGTTAATCGTGCAGAGTGCTTGTCGCAGAGATCATAAGAGTGTGGTTCAGCAAATGTTGCAAGAGGTCCTAGCACCGCCGTTGAATCGGCGTAAATGTAGGTAAGGGTCATGGTTGCAATAGATCGGCAAGAGACGCGCGAGCAAGCGCGACCGTGACGTGACTCTGGAACCATGTCAAATAGGTTAGTGGTCTAAGTGGTAAAAGTTATGGATTGAGCACTCGAATATTTGATGCTGGGACTGAATATTTGGTCAATTCACTGCCGGGGTTCAGTGGCACGTAGCCATAACCACTCTTTGATGCAATGAGTGCAGCGCCCGAAGTTCCCTTTGATATTCCGGTAAAGGCGACAGAGCGAACTGAATCTGGCACCTTAAATGTCGCAATATCTTCTTCAGCAACGTTAACTTTCCTGCTCTTGCCATTTGTAAAGGTGAGCTCCAAGGTAACTCGAACATCGCGGCCAGTGAAGACCAAGACTGGGGCGAGCCCAGTTGTTGCCATCGTAAATTCAGTGAGGTCCTCTGCCGCGGTGCTCCAGACAAAGTCGCGCTTGCCTTGCGCATTAGTTGGCGAAAAGACTGAACCTAAGATTGGCTGGTCTGAAGAGATATGTAACGCAAACTTACCGGCAGCCATTGTGATATCCATTGGCAGCTCAATGACCTTCTTATGTGCAATAACGCGATCGGTGATTCCGACCGGCGCAAAGGTTCCATCAGTAGATCTAATCTCTGCGGTGATGCGCGCATCCACATCTCCCGGTACTAAAAGTCGAAGCGTGTGCGGAGTAGTTCCACCGCGCCCCACTTGTTGTGGAATCGCAGGGATTTGTAGTTTGGTTGTCGCAGCTTGCGTTGGATTAACCAAGTCACCACCTAGAGATGTAAGCCCTTTGCCACGTTCATCAATCAGGAAGCCATTTATTCGGCCAGCTCGTGGAAGGAGGTATATGGCGATCTTCTTAGAACCTGGCGCAAGAGAGGCTAATGAGAGCGAGGTATAGGAATTAGCTCGTATAGAGACATTACGTGGAGCTAACTCACCATTTTCAGTAAAGACAGTTACTTCAACGAGCGCTCGACCTAACCCGCTATTGACGATATGGAGTGAACCTTTCGCAGTGATATCGGCAGATGCTCCGACAAACCATTGCGCCGCTGCTGGTGCGCTACATGCAATCGCACCTGCCCACACGCCCTTGCGTACTTGCCAGACAAGTGGAGTAACTTTTCCAGATTCAATGACTGCTGATTGCGCTGCCACTGCATAACGTCTAAATCCAACCTCTGTCGGCTTCATCGATGCGCTACCTGTCTTGCGCGCCAATGTATTTGGTGAGGTCAATGAGATGGCAGTACTCAAACCACTGGTATTGGGAGGACAAACAACTGCAGGATATGACTCATTGAAGCGGTTGGTAGAGACTGTGAAGTTCAAGATGTTACTTAGGAACAACACAGCTGTCACAGCAATGATCAGAATTAAGGCTCTTTGGTTTCTCATGCGATCTCCTTATCGGAAATCTCTGCCTTACGGCGCCCACCAGGCAACGCCAACACAATGAGAGTAACGAGAGCGATAATGAAGAAAGAGATCCAAGCACGGCGGGCGCGTCCATCATGAATGATAGAAATCTCGCCTGCTTCAGTTACCTCAAATGTTGGTAGACCATTTGCATCTTCTACTTTGGCAAGACGATAACCATTTTGGAAAACTTGCCACGAATCGCTATATGTCTCGGCAAGCACGAGAGAACCTGGCGCTGGTACAAATGTCCGCACGCCCTTTGATTCAAGTACATATTCACGACCCGAATAGTTAGTGAACTTAATTCGCCCCGTATCCTTCAGAACTTTCCAGACAATTCCAGCTTCAGTCGCGGATGTTCTACTAAAGCCACCTAAACCATCGATGGTCTGGACAACATCTTGGCTGACAGGATTTTTCAAGAAGACATACTTGATGCCATATGTTGAGAGAATATTGCTCGATGTGACTCCAGTGTTATCAACCAGTCCTTCGATAGCGCGCGAAATGATTGCGGTATCACGTGGTGCGACATCCGGTTCACCTAAGGTGACTTCACGGCCTCGAGATATGTAATAAGAAAGTGTCTGTTCGCCTTTCTGTCGATAAGGGCGGATCACGACAGTCTTGGCGCCTTTTTCAATGGCTAAGAAGGCGGGAAGAATCTCAGTTTGAGTAGTTCTCACCGGTGAATCAGAACCTGCAGTTGCCAGCCAGAATGTTGAAGTTGCTGTATAGCCAGCAGTCAAGAGAAGTACCAAGGCAATGGAGATGTGGCGGTAATTAACATGGGACTGTTCGAGGCGAGATCTAATCTTGTCGAACATGACAACTGCTGCAGCAATTGCAAAAAGCGTTGCCACGGCGAGAAAAACTCCAGCGCTAGCGCGCGTTGTAGAAGTTGATCCATTTCCTGAAATAACAAGTGCGGAAACAAGTGCGCCACTTAAGAGGAAAACAACACCGGGTGTTGCAAACTTACGAGCCGCAGTCGATGAGAAATAGGTGACTAGCAAGACAACTGTGATTGGGCTGATAGACCACCATGGTAGCGATCCAGGGCCACCCGGATTAGCCAAGATCGCAAGGTTTGGTCCTCCCCCTGCAACGGTAAAACCAATCTCGCTCAACATTAGTTGTGGGCGAATAAATAACTCAAAGGAACCGGGCGCAGAGAGCAATATTGGCGCCAGTAATAACGTGGCATAGCGAGCGCCTCGTTGGAGAAAGAGCGTATCTTTGAAATTCTTATTTGCACCTAAGAAATCACGCGTTGCCGAATATGCAACTATTCCTAGGAGTACCAAAATCACAGATGGATTGAAGGCAGAGAGAAGCCCAACCAAGAGCGTTATCGCGCTCAGTCTTCGCAGCGTCCAGGTTTGAATCTCTGCCCAGTTTCTAAAGAGAGGCAAGGTAAAAGGCAACAAGATAAGAAAGAGGAGCAGGCCAAGCCGGCCTGAATTTACTGCCGAGATTGCAACGGGAGAAAGCGCATAAAGCAGCGCAGCGCCGGCGGCCAACCAGCTATTTGTGGTGAAGTTCTTGAGATATCGATGGGCTGCAAACAGCAGGGCGAATGGTGCCAGCAGGAAGAAGAGTGAGATAAAGGCGGCAACGTTCCCAAAGGTGAGGAAAGATGCAGCGCCGACAATCGGCACCCAGACTGGCGTGGAAAGCCCACTTCCCATCCCGATGTCATGCCAACTAGCGATGTAGAGCTTTAAGAGATCCTGTGCGCTCTCTGGCGCCATGGCTAGTGCGCCACCTGAGATTGATCCCCAGCGATGTCGGCTCCATAACAAAGTGATGACAACAAGGGCTGATGCCATAGCAATGATGGGGCGCGTAAAGAGAAGTAGCCAAGAACGTTGACTTGATGGGGTCAATAAATCTTCATCTTCATTAATCTCTAGCGCGCTGTTAACTACCGTCTCTTCGCGATCTGGAATGACGCTTTCACGAATTGCATCAATGGCGCGCGCAACAGAGCTGCGAATCTGTTGAAAACGTGACGGAATAAATGCTTTGACTGCAGCGCCCGAAATAAATCTGCTCTTCTTTCTTGCTCTACGTGCAGCGAGAACTTCAGTCGGGTGAATAATCAGCGTAAGAATTGCCAATATCTCATCGCTGGCATAACCAGGAAGTTTTGCAAAGAGATAACCAACAGAACGGAAGAGTGCGCCAGCGAGAAGTTGTAGCGACAACATGGGAAGCGCCCACACACTTGCATTGGCTAGGAGAACGTATGCTGCATTTCGGCGATCGAGTAGTAAAGGTCTATGAAGTAGTGCGCCCTTAACATCGACTGTGCGACGTTCAGATGCGGCGGCTTGCGCGTGATAGCCGACTGCATCGGTGGCGACAATGACAGAGTGGCCAGCAACTCGTGCGCGCCAGCCAAAATCAACATCATCACGGAAGAGTTCTAGATTTTTATCGAAGCCCCCGAGCTCTTCATACACATCGCGGCGAATAAGCGCACCAGCGGTGCTTACTGCGAGGACTTCATGAACTCCATCGCGCTGTCCTTGGTCATACTCGGCTTGCTCTAACCCAGTCCAGCGAGCGCCATTGGTAGCCAAGCTGATTCCCACTTCAAGGAGATGCGTTCTATCGTGCCAACCAAGTAACTTCGGTCCGGCCATCGCAACGTTGGGACGTTCTGAAACGGCAGTAAGTAAATTCTCAAGTGCATCTTTTGCAAATGCGCAATCATCATGCAGAACCCAGATCCATTCATTAAGCGGATCTGTTGTTGGCGGTAACTGACCAACTGCAAAAGAAACTGCTTCGCCAAAACCTATTTCGCGATCGAGCGAGATAGTGGGAATACGTGCGCCTTTGAGTAACTTTGCTGATGCATCAAGAGAGCCAGTATCAACTGCCATGATGCGATCGGCGCTACGAGTCTGTGTTGCAAGAGAAGTAACAACCTCTGGCAACCACGTTGTTCCGTCATGGACAACGAGAATCGCAGTAACGCGTTGCGTACTCATAAAGGAAACTTATCGCGTGAGGTGCGGATATAAATGGTGAGTTAAGCAGGACGTCGCTTGAGGCGACGACGCTCACGCTCAGAGAGTCCGCCCCAGATACCAAAACGCTCATCATGAGCGAGGGCGTACTCGAGGCACTCTTGGCGAACCTCACATGAGAGGCAGACGCGCTTGGCTTCACGTGTGGAGCCACCCTTTTCAGGGAAGAAAGCTTCAGGGTCAGTCTGCGCACAGAGTGAGCGCTCCTGCCAGGAGAGCTCTAAGTTCTCTCCGCTAGCGAGTTGAATAGTTGGTCCAGCAGTGGGGGCTGATGGCTTGCCAGTCGATGTTCCTTCTGGGCGGATTGGCATTCGCAAATCTCCTCAAGTCATAGGCGGTGATTTCTAATTAATCGCGCGCTCTAGAAGAGAATTACACCCGTGTAATCCCTCGGAGTCAACCCCAGGGTGCCCACTTTTAGGCTGATTTCATTAAAAAGTGAGAAAAATCAGAGCGAAATCGGTAAATCTGCGCTCTTTGATAGATATCTCTCAAAAAAAATAGCCCCCGGAGCAACTGCTGCGCCATGTGCCAGAAAAGATCTCGTCAAAGATGCTCCAGCCCCGATCGTGACGTCATCGCCAATAATGCAATCGTCAATCGTGGCGCCAGCCCCAATCTGACAGCGAGCCCCAATCGAAGTTCCACCTGTGATTGTGGCATCCGGTGCAATCACGCAATCAGCCATGGTGTGAAAATCGCCAACAACTAAATCACGCGATCCTTTAAAGAGCGCAGCAGGAGTGCCTACATCCAACCAATATGCCTGCTCGTGATAACCAAAGATGGGGCGTTGCTCTGCAACGAGCGCGGGGAAAGTTTCGCGTTCTACGCTTACAACGGTATCCAGTGGAATGCGATCGATGACTTCAGGAGAGAAGATGTAGCAACCTGCGTTGATGAGATTGGTGACAGGATTTTCCATCTTCTCAAGAAATGCTATGACGCGACCTTCGCTATCAATCGGTACGCAACCGAAGGCGCGGGCATCATCAACTTTAATCAGATGGAGCGTGACATCGGCTTTGTGCTGCTGATGAAATGCCAGTTGATCTGCAATTGAATGACGGCTGAGGACATCGCCATTGAAAATTACGATTTCTTCATCGCGCCCAAGTAGCTGCGCTGCATTGCGAATTGCCCCACCTGTACCCAACGGTTCTTTCTCAACAGCATAGAGAATCTTCATATCCCACTGCGAACCATCTCCGAAGTAAGGAGTGAAAACTTCCGCCAGATAAGAAGTAGCTAAAACCAAAGTATGTATTCCAGCTTTCTTTGCCGCAAGAATTTGGTGTTCGGTGACTGGAAGGCCAGCTACTGGCAACATCGGTTTCGGAGATTCATTGGTTAGGGGTTTCAGGCGAGTGCCAAAACCTCCGACGAGCAAGATGCCAACAGCCATTTATCCACGCACCTTTGCATGAAGTCGCGCTGCTGCGCTATTAATCTGGTCATCTGTTGCTGTCATCGCAATGCGAATGTGTTGTGCGCCGGCATCGCCGTAGAAGACACCGGGGGTTGCCAAGATTCCTAATTCAGCAAGCCAGGCAACTGAATCCCATGCACTTTCTTGGCGAGTAGCCCAGATGTAGAGACCTGCAACAGAATCTTCAATGGTGAAACCTGCGGCTTCTAGCGCCGGGCGGAGAACGCTGCGACGTGCGTTATATCTATTGCGCTGCTCTGCAACATGCGCGCTATCCGAAAGCGCTGCCACCATCGCCTGTTGTACCGGCAAAGGCACAATCATTCCGGCGTGCTTGCGCACTTCCAATATCTGCGCAATCAAAGCAGGGTCACCAATAACAAAGGCGGCGCGATAGCCGGCCATAGAAGAGCGCTTAGAAAGTGAGTGAACAGCCAAGATATTGCGATTGTCGCCATCTGTGGATTTCAATATTGATGTGGGCCTCACGCTATCGCCGAACTCGAAATAGCATTCATCCGAAACAACTAGCGATTGGTGCTTGCGCGCCCATGCAATCGCAGCGCGCAATTCACTCTCTGAATGGACGCGGCCAGTGGGATTAGATGGTGAGTTAACCCAAGCCATATCCGCGTTCTGCCAGGTGGTGGGATCAATCTCTACCGCTGTGGCATCCGCTTGAGCTAGGAGCGCGCCCACTAAGTACGTTGGGTAGGCAACCTTTGGATAGAGCACGTTCTTTGCTTCAACAAAAGTGGGTAACCAAGCCACAAATTCTTTGGAACCGATGAGTGGAAGAACTCCAAAATCTCCTGTTGCACCAAGTTGCGTGCGCGCCCACTTTTCAATTGCTTCACGTAATTGTGGAGTTCCCGCTGTGACGGGATACCCCGGAGAATTGGCTGCCTGTTGTAGAGCTGACTGAATAAATTCGGGAGTTGCATCTACAGGAGTGCCAACCGATAAATCGATTGCACCCTCTGGATGCGAGCGCGCAATTACTCCGTAAGGAGCGAGCGCATCCCATGGAAAATCAGGAAGTTTTTGGCGCAAGAACCGTTACATCTGCGTGATCGGTATTTGTCTCCCCGACCTTTGATGCTCCTCCAGGTGAACCGAGCTCAATGAAAAATTCAGTATTGATCTTCTTGTAGTTCTGCCACTGGCCAGGGACATCATCTTCGTAGTAGATGGCTTCCACTGGGCAGACCGGTTCGCAGGCTCCGCAATCGACGCATTCATCGGGCTGGATATAGAGCATTCGAGCGCCGTCGTAGATGCAATCCACCGGACATTCTTCACGGCAGGACTTATCTTTCACATCAACGCATGGTTCGGCAATCACATATGTCACGAAGAATCCTCCAGTTGGCTTTCCTTAACAGATGGCGGTAATTCTAACCCTGCAGGGCGGGCATTGCACGATTAGTGTTATCACGTGAACGATTTTCGTGGCGAGGTGGCCGAGGCCCTTGGTAAACGAGCCACCTTGCGCCTGCGAGATAGCGATGGAGGCTTCCGGGATATTGTCGGAGTTTTACAGAGTGAGACAGAGCTACTCAATCGTCGTGGTGAATTGATCACCTTCAATCCAGACGATATTGCCGTCATGCGGGTTATTCCAGTCTTTAATCGCCGAGATATCTCTCATGGGC
>CAZSWE010000007.1:0-10804 GCA_964610715.1 uncultured Candidatus Planktophila sp. | reverse complement strand
GAAGGCGACAAGATGTTGGCTGAATCAAAGCGCACAAATACTGATCCCTTTGAAATTGCGCGACGATATGAAGACAGGTTCCATCAAGATTTAGCACGACTCAATGTTATTCCTGCAGATTTCTATCCAAAAGCTTCCGAAAATATGCCCGAGATGATTGCGGCAATTGAAGAGCTCATCGCAAATAAGAGCGCCTATGTTGGTAGTGATGGCTCGGTCTACTTTGATGCAGCATCGTGTGCGAGCTACGGAGCAATTAGTGGAAATAAATTAGATTCGCTCAAACCAGGCCATCGCTATGAATACACCGATGAAGGTGGAAAGAAGTTTCACGCAGATTGGGCGCTCTGGAAAGTTGCGGGCGAGCGCACGCAAATGATTTGGGACTCTCCCTGGGGTCCAGGATTTCCAGGTTGGCATATCGAGTGCAGCGTGATGTCTATCAATCTCTTACAGTCGCACGTGAATGTGCATGTGGGGGGAATCGATCTGCGCTTTCCTCACCATGAAAATGAGCGTGCTCAATCGAATGCTCTGACTGCGCAAGAGACAGTCGATATGTGGGTCCATGGGGAACACCTCCTATTTGAGGGACGGAAGATGTCAAAGAGTGCAGGCAACGTCGTTCTTCTTCAAGATGTAATCGATCGCGGGCTTGATCCACTTGCGCTTCGATTCTCACTACTTGAAAACCGATACCGGTCACAGATGGATTTAAGTTGGGCATCTCTGGAAGCAGCACATGCGACTCTGCGTCGTTGGCGCACAGCCATGGCGCAATGGGGTTCTGCAGACGATCTTAAATTTGATCAAGAGGTTATTGATGCGCTGACAAATGATCTTGATACACCGCGCGCGATGCAACGCCTTCGTGCTATTGAAAAAGATTCTGCTATTGGCGCACTCGATAAGCGCGCCATCTTCCTCTTTGCAGATCAAGTCTTGGGGCTAGATCTAGCCCGAGCCGAGATCCAGAAGCCTCTGACCCCAGAGATTGAATCTCTCCTTACACAGCGCGCACAGGCTCGCGCTGAAAAGAACTGGTCTGCAAGTGATCAATTGCGTGCGCAGTTAGAAGAGGCAGGTCTGGAAATTAACGATGGGCCGACCGGACAAAGTTGGAGCTGGAGATAAGTTAGAGCTTACGAAAGAGCGCAGCGACGCCGGCAAGAAATCCCAGCGTCAGAAGTGCACTTCCTGCGTTATCGCCTTGAATGAGAAGTTCTTGGCCAGCGCCAAAAGATCCAGCGCGAGCAATCACAAAGAACCACGCAGCGAGTGCAAAGACGCGATAGCGGCGCTTGCCACAGTAACGGCCAACCCACCAAATCATGACGTAGGTTGTGAAAATTCCGAGAGAAACTCCAAATGGAGGAAGAGTTTGGTGAATCAGCGTTGCGCCGAGCGCAGTAGCTGCGCCCAGTGCAATCGCATAAAGAAATTTCACAGCGAAATTCCTGCAAAGAGATCGCTCTCGTAGCCCTTTTCATTGAGCGGTGCGCTCTTCTCGCCCTTGACCAATGTGTAGTACTCATTACCCCACACTTGTAGCCCAACGTTATTAGAGAGCGCAAAAAAAGGTCCATCGACTGCAATCTGCGTGGAGTGCGCCTTCATAGCGTTCATCTTCTTGTCAACGTAGGCGTTGCCATCTATGAGCGCATGGACGAAGGAATCATCTTTGGCAAAGGGAAGGTCTTCAGCCTTTTCAGCTCCCCAGAAATCAGAGTCGATTCCTTTCATGGCATCAATGCCTTCTTGGATCACCGAGACGGGCATGACGTTCCAGTAAATCTTTGGGATATCCCAATCTGACTTTTCAGCTGCCCGCATTGCAACTCGATGAGCCTGAATGTGGTCTGGATGGCCATAGCCACCAAATTCGTCATATGTGATGAGAACGTGAGGTTTGACTTCATCAATTACTTGTACAAGTAAATCTGCCGCTTCATCTAAATCTGCTTGCCAGAATACATCTGGGCGATTATTTGGTTCCGTTCCCATCATTCCGCTATCTCGATAAAGCTTTACACCTTCTCCAAGGAAGCGATGATCGGTAACTCCTAGCTCTTTCATCGCCAGCGCCAGCTCAGTAATGCGATGTTGGCCCAGAGAATCCGTAGCACTTGCGGCTAAATGAGCAAGCTCAGGGATAAGAACTTCACCTTCTTCACCACGAGTGCAGGTCACCAGAGTTACTGACGCTCCAAGAGCTGCATACATAGCCATAGTTGCACCGTTGTTGATGGTCTCATCATCAGGGTGAGCATGAACTAAGAGAACGCGAAAGCCTTGATAACTATCGCGCATTAATACACCGGAAGGGATGTATCAATCTGCTTAGCCCAGGCAACTACGCCACCTGATACATGAGAGGCATCAGCAAAACCTGCGCTCTTAAGAATTGCCAAGCACTCAGCTGATCTCACACCGCTCTTGCAGTGCAAAATGATTGGCTTATCTTGCGGCAGGGTTGCCAGGACTGAGCCATCGATAAAGCCTTGCTTAGGAATCAGGTGCGAGGTTGGAATTCGAACAATCTCGAACTCGCTTGGTTCGCGTACATCAATCAAGTAATAATCTTCGTGCGCATCAATCTTTGTCTTCAGCTCCTGCACTGTGATTGTTGAACCAGTGCTCGCTTCTGCAGCTGCCTCAGAGAGAACGCCGCAGAAAGCTTCGTAATCAGGTAAGAGCGCAGTCTGGCGCGGGTTCTCGCTGCACAATGGGCAGTTAGGATCTTTGCGAACTTTGATCTTACGGAATGTCATTTCAAGCGCGTCGTAGACCATGAGCGAACCAATGAGAGGTTCGCCAACGCCAGTTAAGACTTTAATCGCCTCTGTTGTTTGAATCGATCCGATGGTTGCGCAGAGAACTCCTAGTACTCCACCTTCGGCGCAACTTGGCACCATTCCGGGAGGTGGTGGTTCTGGATACAAGCAGCGGTAGCAAGGACCGTACTCTGCCCAGAAGACGCTTGCCTGGCCATCAAAGCGATAGATAGATCCCCATACATATGGCTTCTTAAGAAGTACACAAGCATCGTTAACTAGATAGCGTGTGGCA
This sequence comes from uncultured Candidatus Planktophila sp., assembly GCA_964610715.1. Taxonomy (GTDB): domain Bacteria; phylum Actinomycetota; class Actinomycetes; order Nanopelagicales; family Nanopelagicaceae; genus Planktophila. The sequence goes on along the minus strand of CAZSWE010000007.1, from coordinate 7,735 downwards.
AAGTTATCTGTACCGTCAACGATGATGTCGTACTGAGAAAAAATCTCCATCACATTTGAGTTATCAAGACGAGTTTCGTGCAAGATGACATTTACAAAAGGATTGATTTCAGCAATCTTCTCTTTCGCACTCAGCGCTTTGCTCTTTCCGATATCTGATTGGCCATGAATAATTTGGCGCTGCAAATTTGATTCATCGACAGTATCGAACTCAACAATTCCAAGTGTGCCGATTCCTGCCGCTGCTAAATACATAAGAGCAGGAGAGCCCAATCCACCAGCGCCAACGCAGAGCACCTTCGCGTTCATCATGCGCTGTTGTCCCGCCATCGCCACATCAGGGATGATCAGATGGCGGCTATATCGACGGACTTCATCGACAGATAGAGCAGGGCCTGGAGTTACTAGCGGAGGGGTCTTCATGGAGCCAATTCTGCCGTACAGTGCCATTCGAAGCGAATTCTTATACGATGCGCACAATGACTACACATTCAGTTTCTGCAAACAGTTCGCGAACAGATAAATCTCGACTCCCTCGCGATGAGCGACGTGCAATTCTTTTATCGGCAGCCCTTGAAGTCTTCACCGCGGCTGGATATCACTCCGCCGCAATGGATGAGATTGCAGATCGCGCAAATGTCAGCAAGCCAGTTCTCTACCAACACTTTCCTTCAAAGTTAGATCTCTACCTAGCGGTCTTAGATCTACATATCGATTCACTCGTCTTCGAAATTCAAAAAGCTATCTCTTCAACTCCAGATAACGAACAACGCGTTCACGTCACAATCGAGGCGTACTTCAACTTTATTGAAAATGAAGGCGAAGCATTTAGATTGCTCTTTGAAAGTGATATGAGCGTTGAACCACAAGTTCGTGAACGCCTCAATCGCATGACATATGACTGCGCTGCGGCTGTGAGTGGTGTAATTTCAAATGACACTGGCCTTCCCAAAGAGGCAGCGATGATGCTTGGTGTGGGATTGATTGGGTATGTCCAAGTCACAGCACGTCACTGGCTTGAGCGTGATAGCAAGCTATCTCGTCAACAAGCGATGGAACTTGTCGAGAACCTCATGTGGCGAGGCATATCTGGATTTCCCCGTACTGACTCATAGCGAATAAGATAGGCACATGAGTTCTAAGAAAAGTGAAAAGGCATCAAAAGTTCGTATCTCCATTACTAATGTAGGAAGCGAACTTAACTTTGATTGCCCTTCTACCCCAGCTGAAATCAAGGCGGCAGTTGCTGCTGCCCTTTCAGCTCAGACTCCCCTCACTCTTCAAGATGTTCAGGGACACGAAATCATCGTCCCTGCAGACAAGATTGGTTATGTCGAAATCGGCGAGCCAACTGAACGTCGCGTCGGTTTCGGCGTTGTGTAAGTGGCTCTGACATTCGCAGATCTTCCTCTTCGTAAGGAAACTATCGCCGCTCTCGCTGAGCATGGATTTACTTCGCCCTTTCCTATCCAAGAGCAAGTCATGCCTATCGCTTTAGCTGATGGCGATGTCATTGGTCAGGCGAAGACTGGAACTGGAAAGACTTTAGCCTTTGGTATCCCCGTTATTGAGCGAGTAATTGCGCCTAACGATGCTGATTGGAAAGATCTCGCCAACCAAGGCGATCCACAAGTTCTTATCGTTGTTCCTACGCGCGAACTCTGCGTTCAGGTAACGAAAGATATTGAGGAGCTCTCCTTCAATCGTGGCATTCGCACACTTGCTGTCTACGGTGGTCGCGCATTTGAGCCGCAGATTGAGGCGTTACAAGCAGGCGTTGAAATTGTTGTAGGAACTCCAGGGCGTCTCTTAGACCTTTATCGCCAGGGGCAACTCCGCTTAAAGCACGTCTCGCGCGTAGTTCTTGATGAAGCTGATGAAATGCTTGATCTGGGCTTCCTGCCTGATGTTGAGAAGATTTTTACAAGTACTCCTGCGCGTCAACAGACCATGCTCTTTTCGGCAACGATGCCGGGCGACATTATTGCGCTAGCGCGCCGCTTCATGAATCAGCCAGTTCATATCCGCACGCAGGATAATGAAGATGAAGGAGCGGTTGTTTCTCGCATCGAACAACATGTAGTTCGTGCACATGCGATGGATAAGATTGAAATGTTGGCAAGAATCTTGCAGGCCGATGGCCGTGGACCAACAATTGTCTTCTGCCGCACCAAGCGCACCGCCCAAAAAACTTCTGATGACCTAGCCGAGCGAGGCTTTAGAGCCGCAACGATCCACGGAGATCTTGGCCAATCTGCGCGTGAAAAGGCGCTGAATGATTTCAAAGCTGGTAAATCTGACGTCTTGATTGCAACTGATGTTGCAGCTCGCGGAATTGATATCGATGGCATTACCCACGTCATCAATTACCAGTGCCCAGAAGATGAGAAGACCTACGTTCACCGTATCGGTCGCACTGCGCGCGCTGGCGCTCACGGAATTGCAGTCACATTTGTTGATTGGGATGAACTTGCTCGCTGGAAGATGATTGATACAGCTCTAGTTCTAGGACTACCAGAGCCGCTAGAGACTTACTCATCCTCAGAGCATCTCTACGAGATGCTCAATATTCCTGCCGGTTCAACTGGGCGCATTGTTAAAGCTAAACCAGCTGCTGCTGCTCCAAAAGTTGCTAAACCAACTACTGCAAAGCAAGAGAGCGCACCTCGCGTGAAGCGAGAGCGCACACGCACCAAGAGAATTTCTAGCTAGCCGCAAAAGCCTTAATTGCATTGGCAAGCATCTGCACTGCAATCGCTGCCAAGAGCAGACCAGCAATGCTGGCAAGAAGGGTCACACCAGATTCTTTAATCAGCCCAACAATCTTCGTTGAGGCCATCAACACTGTGCCGATAATGAGATGCACAGCGATGATTGCTAGCGCTAGCCCAAGGATTTGAGTATTGGTATCGGCCTGCTGCACATAAATCATCGTTGCCACAATTGCACCTGGGCCGGCAAGGAGTGGAGTTCCTAGTGGAACCATTCCAATATTGTCGCTCTTCTGTTCAGCCCCACCCTTGGATGCACCTGTAAGCAGTTGAAGTGCAACATAGAGAAGGAGAAGTCCACCTGCTGCTTGCAGCGCCTCAATTGATACGTGCATGTAATCAAGGATTAACTGTCCAAAGATGGCAAAGCTAGCAATCACAAAGAGTGAGACACCTGCTGCTTGCCAAGCAAGGCGCACACGTTCGCGCGGCGTCTTATCTTTGACAAGTCCTAGAAAGATAGGAGTGGCTCCTGGCGGATCCATAATGACAAAGAGAGTGACAAATGCTTGGGCTGCAAAGGTGAGTGCCCCTGTTGAATTCATAGCTTTACAACCCTTCGTGCGCTTGCGCGCGCTTCTAAGGCTTCCCATTGTGCCGGATGAGTGGTGTTCTCTGCCATTGCATTAAGTTTTCCGGTTCCGTGATAATCGCTTGCACCGGTGGTAACGAGATGTAACTCACCTGCGATTTCAGTAAGCACTTGTTGCTCTGCTGCGTTTTGATCACGATGGTGCACTTCTATTCCATCAAGGCCAGCAGCTACCAAATCTTGAAAAGTATCTGCTGTCAGAATCTGACCGCGGCGAGATGCAAAAGGATGTGCAATGACAGCGACTCCCCCAGCTCTCTTAATCGTTGCGATGGCATCAGCGGGAGTCGGTGCTGCATGAGTGACGTAGTACTTAGATTCGTTATGAAGTAGATCGGCAAAGGCTTCATCACGTGTTGCCACAATCTTCTTGGCAACGAGCGCATCAGCTAGGTGTGGGCGCCCAATGGTCGCTTGATCTGGGGCTGCTTGGTAGACATCTTCAAGCGAGATATCAAAGCCATCTGCCTGTAAGAGCGCGACCATCTTGCGCATTCGCGGAAGTCGAGTATCGCGAGAATCAGAGAGCATCTGTTGCATCTGCTCATCTTCGCCATCAAAGAGCAGGCCCAACATATGCACACTTATTCCATCAGTAGTCAAGCAAGAAACTTCTGCGCCAAGGACCAATTGAATCTGCGGTTGAATCGCAGTAATTGCTTCTGCCCATCCGGCAGTTGAATCATGATCGGTGATACCTAAGGTTGTAACGCCTGTGGCTAACGCCTTCTTAACGAGCGCAAAGGGTGAGTCGGTTCCATCACTTGCAGTGGTGTGGGTATGTAGGTCAATCATTCAATGGTCATCACATTCTCTGTTTTAGTACGAGTGACAAAGAAGATACAGCCGATAAGAATCAAAAGCACGCCTAGATAAATACTTGGTGAAGGTTGCTTGCCAACTCCGAAGATTGATGCCAAAAACGCTGCGATAGGAACCTCGAAAAACACAATGAGCGAGACAACAGCTGGTGAAACTCGCTTCAAAGTGATGTTGAACATGGTGTGGCCAAGTAGTTGAGCGCCGACAATCAACCCGAGCAGAATTACCCACTCTCTCGTTGAGAATGAGAAGAGCTCGTGACCTGCAATCAAGGTAATAGGAAGAGCTGTGAGCGCACAGGTCAGATAACAGATTGATGTGTATGTGGTTGTCTGCAAAGTTTTTTGTGCATGCGAACCAATCAACATATATGCAGCAGCGAGCGCACCAGAAAGAAGCGCTGCTAAATCTCCAAGAAATGAGCGACGGTCTAATTGAATATCAATACCAGTTACTACAAGAACTCCCATGAAGCTGACAAACATACCTAGCCAAGCTTTATTGGGAATAAATCCACCTCTAAATCTAAGGAAGAGCGCTGCAAAAATCGGTTGGAGCGCTGCAATTGCGGTGCCTGCAGCAACGCTTGTCATTCTCATCGCTAAGAAGAAGCCCATGAAATGAAAGGAGAGAAATATGCCGGCCAATATCGCCCACTGTGCACCGGTTCGATCAACTTTATGGCGAAGCGCAAAGGGCAAGGTCATAATAGAGCCGCCGAGATTTCTCCAGAAAATCAGAGTGGGCACAGGCATTGCACTGAGCGCAATGAGTGGACCCGATGAGCCCACACCGAAAATTCCAATAATTAAGCGGATGAGGTCAGGTCGCGCAGGAAGAGCAGTGTGGTTATGCACTGATTCATTACGCGGGGATACGGACATAGGGCAAACCTAGCCGATGGTGCACACGTTACTCTTATCCCATGAGCGGAAATAACATGAATCGTATATTTCTCGCCCGTCTTGCAGGCACAGCGGTCTTTGACCCTAATGGTGATCCAGTTGGCAAGGTGCGCGATGCTGTCGCGACCCTGCGTTCTAATAATCAGCCGCCCAGAATTCTAGGTTTAGTCGTTGAAGTACCACTTCGCCGCCGCGTCTTTGTTCCAATCACTCGCGTAACCTCAATTGAATCAGGCGCAGTAGTAATTACAGGCCTACTTAATATGCGACGTTTTGAACCTCGCGTTGGCGAGATGTTGGTACTTGGCGACCTATTGGATCGCTCAGTCATACTCGTCGAGGATAGTCAGCCAGTTCTTGTCGAAGATATGGCGATGGAAGAAACTCGCACTGGTGATTGGCTCATCAACCGCGTTCACATTATGCGTAAGGGACGTGGGCTGCGACGAAAAGGTGCAACCTCAACTGTTGCTTGGGAAGAAGTCACCGGCTTTGCTCAAAACGAGACCAATCAAGGTGTTTCAAATTTGCTTTCAACAATTGGAAATTTAAGAGCTGCAGATTTAGCCGCTGTTATCCAGGATCTTTCTCCAAAACGTCGCGTTGAAGTAGCTCGCGCACTCGATGACGAGCGACTTGCCGATGTACTTGAAGAGATGGATGAATCAGAGCGCGTGGCTCTGCTGGCAGAACTTGAAGGTGAGCGCGCAGCTGATGTTCTGGAAGAGATGGATCCAGATGATGCAGCTGACTTGCTCCGTGAAATCGGCGAAGAGCGTGCACAAGAATTGATTGGGTTGATGGATCCTGAAGATGCCGAAGATGTCCTTCGCTTAATGACATATGAAGATTATTCAGCTGGCGGAATGATGACAACCGAACCAATCGTGATGTCAGCGGATTACACAGTCGCGGATGCACTTGCCGCAGTGCGACAGAGCGAGAAATCACCGGCCTTGGCATCACAAGTCTTCATTACCCGCCAGCCACTCGAAACTCCTACGGGCCGATTTATCGGAATGGTCCATTACCAGCGTTTATTGCGCGAACCGCCAGCTACGTTGCTCGGCTCAATCGTGGATACCAACACAAAGGGCGTTAATCCCGACGCATCTTTACATGCAGTTTCGTCATACTTAGCTAGTTATAACTTGCTCTCACTGCCCGTTATAGATGCAAACGATCGCTTACTTGGCGCCGTAACTGTTGACGATGTGCTCGATCACTTGTTACCTGAAAACTGGCGACATGATCATAGAGATTCTGCAACACACACTGCTGCAACATCTGCAGCTCTCGAGAGCATCGATACTGATTTTGCGAAGGAGGTCTAACCATGGCTCGTAGCTATCGACTAGACACACCACGAGAAACACGTCGCTCACTCCGCGGCAACATTGATCCAGAGACTTTCGGTCGCCTCTCTGAACGTTTTGCACGCGCGCTAGGAACAGCTCGCTTTCTTGTCTACATGAGCGCTTTTGTCTTGAGTTGGGTTCTTTGGAACACCTTGGGACCTGCAAACCTTAGATATGACGAGTTTCCATTTATCTTTCTCACGCTCATTCTTTCGCTACAGGCTTCATATGCAGCCCCGCTCATTCTCTTGGCCCAAAATCGCCAAGCAGATCGCGATCGCATCGCGCTCAATGAAGATCGTGCCCAGAATGCGCGCAGTATCGCTGACACTGAGTATCTGACTCGCGAGCTAGCGAGCTTACGTATCGCACTAGGGGATGTAGCAACACGTGATTACCTACGTAATGAACTTGGCGATATCGCCAAAGAGATTGTCGAAGAGCTACGCAAGCCCGAGTCGGACTCCAAGTAACGATTTTTCGCGCACGATTAGCTTGGCAATAATCTCATCAATTGCTTGAGCACTTGGACTATCTGGTGCCGAGATCACAACAGGTGCACCAGCATCTCCACCCTCACGTAAATCTGGGCTAAATGGAATCTTTCCAAGAAGTGGAACATCTCCACCAATTAATTGTGAAAGTCGTTTAGAAGTCTCTTCGCCGCCACCTTCACCAAAGAGTGAGGTGAGTTCACCGCACTTACCGCATGGATACGCTGACATATTTTCGATAACGCCAATAACTCTCTGGTGTATCTGATGTGCGATTCTGCCGGCTCGTTCGGCAACTTCCGCTGCAGCAATCTGTGGAGTTGTGACAACGAGAATTTCAGATGATGGCACTAGCTGCCCGAGTGAAATTGCTAAATCTCCGGTGCCGGGAGGTAGGTCAATATAGAGAAGATCCAAATCTCCCCAGTAGGCATCAGAGAGAAGTTGTTCTAGGACGCGGTGAAGTAACGGTCCCCGATAAGCAATAGCATCGCTGCGTTCAGGCTTAAACATCTCCATCGAGACAACTTTGACTCCGTAGGATTCAAGTGGAATAAACATCTGATCAATCGCTGTAGGTCGCTGACCAATCAAACCCATCAGGCGAGGAATTGAGTGTCCATAAACATCTGCATCCAAAATGCCAACACGAAGACCGCGCTGCGCTGAAGCAACAGCCAAGTTGGCTGTCAGTGAAGACTTTCCGACTCCGCCTTTGCCTGATGCAACGCCGATGACTCGAGTGAGTGAATCTTTCTGGGCAAATGAGATAAAGCTTTCACGGCCATTGCGAA
>CAZSWE010000006.1:0-23189 GCA_964610715.1 uncultured Candidatus Planktophila sp. | reverse complement strand
GTGGGCCAATACTTGCCCTTCATGCCGATGAGTTCACCTGGAATCAAACCTGTCAGAGTTGCTGGGAATGCGCCGCGTTCGCGTGAATAACTACGGTTCCACTCAGTAGCAGCGATTGCCCCGATTGTATGGGGTGCATTGCGAAGAGCTGATTCTTCGACCGCTACCTTGCCATCCATGATCTCTTGGATTTCGTAGCGAATCGCAACCATCGCATCGATAAAGCGATTCATCTCAATGATGTCTTCAGATTCCGTCGGTTCAATCATTAACGTTCCAGCGACCGGGAAGGACATCGTTGGCGCATGAAAGCCAAAGTCCATCAAGCGCTTAGCAATATCATCAACTGTCACACCTGAAACTTTGGTGATCTCACGAACATCGAGGATGCATTCATGTGCAATCAAACCTTTATCCCCTGTGTAGAGAATTGGGAAAGAGTCGCGCAACCTTACCGCCATGTAATTTGCATTAAGAATTGCTACCTCTGTTGCATGAGTGAGCCCTGCTCCCCCCATGAGACGGATATAAGCCCATGAAATTGGCAAGATGCTGGCAGAGCCAAAGGGAGCTGCAGAGATTGGTCCAGGACCAGTTGCAGGTCCTGCGCTGGCATCGAGTGGATGGTTAGGTAAGAAGGGAGCCAGATGGGACTTCGCAATAACTGGCCCAACACCTGGTCCCCCACCACCGTGCGGGATACAGAAAGTTTTATGAAGATTAAGGTGCGAAACGTCTGCTCCAAATTTTCCTGGTTGTGATGTTCCAACAAGTGCGTTGAGGTTTGCGCCATCAACATAGACCTGACCACCTGCCTCGTGAACCGCCGCGCAAATCTCAGAGATGGCAGATTCAAAGACGCCGTGAGTTGAAGGATAGGTGACCATCAACGCCGCAAGCGCTGAACCATGTTCTGCAATCTTGGCTTTGAGATCGGCAACGCTGACATTTCCATGTTCATCGCACTCAATAACGACAACTTTCATGCCTGCCATAACAGCGCTGGCAGCATTTGTTCCATGCGCACTGGAAGGAATGAGGCAGATATTGCGGTTCTGGTCCCCACGTGAATCGTGATAATTGCGGATTGCCAGCAGTCCGGCGAATTCACCTTGGCTACCTGCATTTGGTTGCAACGAGACCGCGTCATAGCCAGTAATTTCCACTAGCCACTTAGAGAGTTGTTCAATGAGAATACGCGTTCCCTTGCTCTGATCCGCTGGTGCAAATGGGTGAAGGGATGCAAACTCTGGCCAGGTCACTGCCTCCATCTCGGTAGTTGCATTGAGCTTCATCGTGCATGAACCGAGCGGGATCATGGTGCGGTCTAACGCTAAATCACGATCGGCCAGGGTGCGCAGATAGCGCAGCATCGAAGTCTCTGAGAAGTAAGTGTTAAAGACAGGGTGCTGTAGATAGGTAGATGTGCGAGCCAACTTAGTTGCGATACCACTCCCCTGTGCCGGCTTTACCTGAACACCGAAGAGAGCTGAGATTGTTGCAAAGAGTGAATCGGTAACAGTCTCATCAAAGGAGATTCTCACGTGGCGTGAATCAACCACACCTAGATTAATTCGTAGGGCATGTGCTGCTTGGTGAATTGCTTCAGCATCTGCAACCTTGACCGTCAAAGTATCGAAGTAACTCTTATTCTCAGTCTCAACAACTGCGGCTAATTGAGCTGCGTAATTGTGAACTCGTTCTGCAATCTTCTTTAGCCCCTTCGGACCATGCCACATCGCATAGAAGGCGCTCATATTGGCGAGCAGAACTTGAGCGGTACAAATATTTGAGGTCGCTTTATCGCGGCGAATATGTTGCTCGCGAGTCTGTAACGCCAAGCGAAATGCTGGGTTGCCATGTGCATCAACGCTCTGTCCAACTAAGCGACCAGGAAGAGATCTTTCAAGCCCTGTACGAACTGCCATAAATCCGGCATGCGGTCCACCGAAGCCCATCGGTACGCCAAAGCGTTGTGCGCTTCCAACTGCGATATCCGCACCCCATTCTCCGGGAGGAGTGATCAAAGTCAGTGACAGTAAATCTGTCGCTGCAATGACGAGCGCGCCAATTGCATGTGCGCTCTCAGAAAGGGATGAGTAATCAGTTATTGCACCGGTGGTATCTGGATACTGAACGAGAACACCGAAGTACTCGGTACCACTTGGAATATTGAGCGCATCGCATTCGATAATTTCAATTCCAAGCGGCTTAGCGCGTGTGGCAACAACTGCCTTTGTCTGTGCATGCAGATGTGAATCAATAACAAAGACCGCTGAATCGGCAGCCTTAGAGCTACGTCGCGCAAGCGTCATCGCTTCAGCCGCCGCTGTTCCTTCATCGAGCATCGATGCGTTAGAGAGTGCAAGCGCTGTCATGTCACATATAACAGTCTGAAATGCGAAGAGCGCTTCTAGGCGACCTTGTGAAATCTCTGGTTGATATGGCGTGTAGGCGGTATACCAAGCGGGATTTTCAAGAACATTTCGTTTGATGACAGGCGGAGTGATCGTTCCGTAGTATCCAGAACCGATCAGTGAGGTAAATACCTGATTCTGTTCAGCTAACTCGCGCAGTTCGGCAATGACTTCAACTTCGCTCTTTGCCGCATCTAGCGTCTGAGCAAGAGATTTTTCGATTGCGATATTTGAAGGAACTACATCTGAGATAAAGGTCTTGAGGTTGTCATAACCGAGAACACGTAACATCTCTTCTTCTTGAGATGCCGAAGGCCCGATATGGCGATCTTCAAAGCCTTGATAATCTGCCACGACGCCACTCCCCTAGTTACTTAGGGAAGGAAATATATGTGTGTTACGCGCCTTTCGCCTTTCGACGAAGCGAGAGTTCATCATTATTTTCGCCACCAACGACTTCGCCATTTACCTCGCCTTGTAGCGATGCCAGCGAGCCCTCAACCTCATGCCAAACCTTGCCTACGGCGATTCCAAAGACGCCTTGCCCACCGGCCAGTAAGTCGACGATCTCATCTGGGCTGGCACACTCGTAGATAGATGCGCCATCGCTCATAAGAGTGATGCTCTCAAGCTCAGTGACCCCACGGTTACGAAGGTAATTGACGGCGGTGCGAATGTTTTGAAGCGATACGCCCGCATCAAGAAGGCGCTTAACAATTTTGAGAACTAAAATATCGCGGAAACCATAGAGGCGTGCGCTACCTGATCCTGTTGCAGTACGAATGGAAGGTTCTACTAAACCTGTGCGCGCCCAATAATCGAGTTGACGGTAAGAAATTCCCGCAGCCGAACATGCAGTTGCGCCGCGATAACCGATTTCGAATTCTTGTTCTGTCACGAGAGGGGGCTCGCCTTCAGGTAGTGGGGATGCGCTAAGGCTACGCCCGCAGACTCGCTAAATCGATGAGCGACACGGATAAAACCTCAGGTTGAGGTTGAGACTTTTGAGCGCTAACCCGCAAAGTCTTCCGGGTTAATCCCTTCAAGAAATTCGCGGAAGGCTTCAAGCTCCTGATCCCCCGCAGCGCTCGCGCTCCCAGCGATCTGTTCAGGGATATCGATGCCGACCTCATCCAGAAGATCGTTGTTCACCATGATGTTGCTCTTGGTGCGAAGAGCTATGGCGATGGCATCAGAAGGTCGAACTGAGAGCGGTTCTAGCGCTCCATCCTTGCCCCGAAGATTCATCTCGGCGAAGAAGACGCCATCTTTAATCGAGGTAATGTGGACAGAGGTCAACGTTATGTCTACTCGATCAAGCAAGTCTCGCAGCAAGTCATGAGTCAACGGCCTACTCGCCTCTAGCCCTTGTTGAGCAAATGCAATCGCTGTCGCCTCAACCGCACCAACCCAGATAGGAAGAAAGCGAGTTCCCTCGATCTCCTTGAGCAGCACTATAGGTTGGTTGGAGGGCATCTCAATGCGAACCCCAACTACTTCGACTGGGATCAACATAATGAGCGGAGTGCTTCGATTGCGGTAGGAAAGTTAACGGGGACGATTAAGGCCACCGCGAACCAAAGCTGCATGGAGGCGAACTGAAAGGGATGCGATCTCTTTCTGAACTTCCTCTGCGCGAGCCTTCGCTTCAGTGCTCTTCTGTCGAGTAAATGGCGTGATGACCTGTTCGATTAATCCAATCTCACGATCTGCCGCCGACTTAAATGAGCGAAGGTGGCGAGGTTCAATTCCAAAACCAGCCATCTCTGCAACTGCCTTCGCTACTGAGAGGGCATCTCCATCGTAGTGACGGCCACGGATTGCGATAAGACCAAATGATTCAAGCTCTACCAGCTGCGCATCTTCAAGCCCTGAAGCCTTGAGAAGTTCATCGCGGCTAAGGCGCATCTCAGATTGTTCAGCAAAGTTAGCTGGAGCGAATTCACCATCGATTGTCGCCAGGGTTGGACGAGGAGATGCCATTCCACCTACTGGAGCTGGCTGAAGACCGCGATCGAGAGCATCGAGGTTCTCTTTAATAACCTTAAGTGGAAGATATTGATCGCGCTGCGCCAAAAGCACATAGCGAAGACGCTCTAAATCTGTCGTCGTAAATTTACGATAGCCGGATGGGGTGCGCTGAGGTTCAATCAGCCCTTCAGATTCAAGGAAGCGGATCTTTGAGATTGTGATGTCAGCGAAATCGCCGCGCAACTTTGTCAATACTTCGCCAATACTTAAGTAGGCACGTGCTGGAACGCTCAACTTACTTCTCCCCCGCGATTGATGCTACCGATAAATAGCAGATGAAATTTTCCAATTTGGATTTCGTCGCCAGTAACTAACTTCTTTTCGGCGACAGATTCATTATTTACATAGGAACCGTTAAGACTTCCAGAATCTCTAAAGGTGAAGCCAGTTCCTGTTTTCTCGATAGATGCATGCTTACGGGATACCGTGACATCGTTGAGAAAGATCGAGCTTTCAGGGGCGCGTCCAATCGTGACACCTTCAGGTGTAACAAGAAAACGTGAACCTTTCTGAGCTCCGCGATGGATGAAAATCATCGCATTTTCGCCGGTAGAAGAGAGAGCGCTATCTATGACTGACTTCTCTTCGTCTGAGGCTTGGTTGTAGAAATCTTCGATCAGAGTGGACGGGGAAGTTCCGACTACCGAACGAAGTCCCAGGTGGAGAGTGCTGGTGAGTTCGCGATCTGCATCTGCTGCAGCCATGGCCCACCCCTTTGCTCTCGTATCCTGCGCTAAAAAAGCTTCAGCTCTTGGTCGAAGAACTCTCGACCTTGGACATCAACTTAAGGGTGACACTAGAGAGTTACTTTTGATAAATCAAGTGGAGGTTTAAGCGGTAATTTCGCCATATTGGGCGGCGCTGAGCAGCCCTTGCGTCTCATGTGGAACTTCAATCTCAACGAGCCAGCCCGCTCCATATGGATCTGAGTTAATCAACTCTGGGGCGTTATCCAAATCACTATTGACCGCTACTACCGTTCCGGAGACTGGAGCAAAAATTTCAGAGACGCTCTTTGTAGATTCAACTTCACCACAGACCTTATCTGCAGTAACTGCCTCTCCCACCTTAGGCATCTGCACATAGACAATATCGCCGAGCGCACCTTGGGCGTAGTCGGTAATTCCCATACGGATTCGAAGGGGCGTTGATGTTGGCGCAACCCATTCATGTTCCTTGGTGTACTGAAGATCAGTTGGAATCTGCGACATGGAATTACCCTTCGATGATGTGTGGTCGAACTGTAATGGTCAAGAGCGCAGTACGGAAATAGCCAACGGCTGTGCCGAGGTAGAGGCAGACCCCCCAGATTGCAAAGGCCCAGCCAAAGATAAATGCAAGCGTTCCATACCAACTCTCGTTGAGAGCGAGGAGAAGAAATGGAAAGGCGTAAAGCAAGTTAAAGGTCGCAGCCTTTCCAAGATAAGTAACCTTAAGTGGCGCAAAACCTTTTAGCGCTAGAACTGCAGCAACTAGCGCCATGAAAATATCTCGGATAACGAGAATCGCAATGAGCCAGATCGGAACCGCATCCCGAAGATAGAGAACCACGAGAGTTGCTGCAATATAGAGGCGATCGATAGTTGGATCTGCGATCTCACCGAACTTGGATTCCTGCCCCCAAGCGCGAGCGAGCTTTCCATCGAAGTAATCGGTGGCTCCCCCGATAGCAAGAACGAGAATCGCCCAACCATCTGCTTCAAGGTCGAGGGCGAGATAGATAAAGAGTGGAATTCCCAGAAAGCGAGCGAAGGTCAGAGCATTGGGAACCGTCAACATCGCTACTCCTTATCCCTTTCCTTCACACGGATCGCTACCTGAACCGGCGTGCCAGGGAATTTGAACTCCTCGCGCAGGCGCCTTTCAATAAAGCGACGATATGACGCCTCAATCCAGCCACTGGAGAAGATAACAAATTTTGGAGGCGCTATTCCGGCCTGCGTCGCGTAGTAAACCTTTGGCTGCTTGCCACCGCGCACTGGAGGTGGCGTTGCGCCGATAAGGGCTCCCAAGAATGAGTTGAGCTTTGAGGTTGGAACGCGTCGCTCCCATGAATCGATAGCAGTTCGCAGGGCTGGAGCTAAACGATCTCTATGCCAGCCGGTCTTTGCTGCAACATTTACCCGCTGCGCCCATTCCACCTGATCCAGGTGTCGGTCAATCTCTTTATCTAATTGATCACGGCGATCTTCATCGACCAGATCCCACTTATTCATCACAATGACCATCGCTTTGCCGGCCTCTTCCACCATGGTGATAATTCTTAGATCTTGCTCCGAGATAGGCACTGAGGCATCGAGCACAACAACGGCGCATTCACATCTCTCCAGCGCCGTCTGTGTGCGAAGGGTCGCATAGTAGTCAGTGCCGCTCGCCTGATTTGCCCGCTTCTTAAGGCCTGCAGTATCAACAAAGCGCCAGATGCTTCCACCAAATTCAATCAGTTCATCAACTGGGTCGCGAGTAGTGCCTGCTACATCATCAACAATGGAACGATTCTCGCCAGCTAATGCGTTGAGCAGACTGGACTTGCCAACATTTGGGCGACCAATCAGTGCGATACGGCGATAACCATCCTGCACTTGAGCCGCGCCAACTTCAGGAATCAAAGTCACTATTGCATCAAGTAGGTCTCCACTGCCACGTCCGTGAAGAGCTGAAACAAAATGTGGTTCGCCTAAGCCGATATTCCAAAGCGCGTGCGCGTCTGATTCATCGTTATCGCCATCAACTTTATTTGCAACAAGGAGAGTTGGCTTCTTTGCCTTACGAAGTTCTTGTACCAAAATATCATCTTCATCGAGTGCGCCCACTTGAGCATCAACTACAAAGCAGAGAACATCTGCTTCTTGCATCGCCAATTCAGCGCTGGCACTTACCTGTACTGAAATGCCATCTGGTTTAGATTCCCAGCCACCTGTATCCATGATGATGAAGCGGCGTCCGCCCCATTCGCATTCGTACTGAACACGATCTCGCGTTACACCCGGGGTATCCTCAACAATCGCTTCACGGCGACCGATAAATCGGTTGATCAGAGTTGATTTACCTACGTTTGGTCTTCCTAAGATGGCAACAATCGGCAGACCCAGAAGTGAACGCTCAGAGAGTAACTCCCATATGCGATCGACGGTTTCAGTGAGATTGAGCTCGGTTGAATCGATATGGACCGCATCGAATGCGGGTACAAGAGGTGAAACTTTTCTCGTTGAATCAATCTCATCTCGTGCTGAAAGTGATGCTCCTACAGAGTCGAGACCCTTGGATTCTGCTGCCAACTCTGCATCTCGGCGTTGAGCCCGAGCTGCAATATCTGCAGTCAGGAAGACTTTGAGAGCTGCATCTGGACAGACAACTGTTCCGATATCGCGGCCTTCAACAACTATTCCTCTATCGGCTTTGGAAATGATCTTGCGCTGCAACTGCAAAAGTTCAGCGCGAACTTCAGGTAGCGCGCTAATAATGGAAACTTTCTCAGTAACGTCATGACTACGAATTTCTGCAGTGATATCTAAATCGCCGATAAAGATCTTCGGGTCGCGTGGATCTGAATTGAAGGTAATCGGTTGGAGTGCAAGCTTGTTGAGAATATCTTCTGCTTTTTCACTATTTATCGATAAAGCCACGAATGTCACAGCGCGATAAAGTGCCCCAGTATCTAAATAGTTCCAGCCAGCGCGAATAGCAATCTCTTTAGATGTGCTTGATTTGCCAGAACCACTTGGGCCATCTAGCGCTACAACAATCATTTCAATGAGCCCATCTTTAAGTTAGTTAATTCTATTCGTTTAACGCAGCGGTTACCTAACGTGGAACGTGAACGCTCCATCCCTTTTCTTGCAAATGAGAAGATAATTTCGCAGCTCCTTCTTCAGAGAGAGCGAGCGTGATCAAGCCAGTGAATTGACCTGGGCTATGTTCGATTGTGAGATCTTCCACGTTAACTTCTGCTTTGGCGCACTCATCAAAGAGCGCAGCAAGTTGTCCGGGCTTATCTTCAATAACAATTGGCAGATAGGTATAGCTGCGTTGTTGCCCACCATGCTTACCTGGAATCAAATCTCTTCCGCGTTGGCCAGCTGCAATTACCTCAGCAACTACTTTCTCATCACTTAACCCTTTAAGTAGTCGCTGCGCATCTTCAATTAAGCGGGTAAGTAGCGGCGCTATCGCAGAGCTATTTGCCGCAACGATCTCTTTCCAGAGTTCAGGGCTTGAACCAGCAATTCTGATGGTGTCTCTAAGTCCAGCTCCTGCCAGATCGAGCCAGGCTTCATCCGCGCCCTCAAGTTGGCTTGCCAGAAGAGATGCGACCAGTTGTGGAAGGTGAGAAACAAGAGCCACCGCCTCATCGTGGGATCTGCTATCCATCTCAATGGCAACCGCTCCCAAAAGTGAGATGATCTCTAGCCCTGCGAGTCGAAGATCAGGATCGACCCCGGCGCTATCGAGAATCCACGGTCTTGCGCGGAATAGATCTGCTCGCGCTGACTCTGCTCCCCCGACCTCGCGCCCGGCCATTGGATGGCTGGGAAGGAATCGACCCGCTTCAAGTGGTGAAGTTGATACCTCAGCCTTAACTTTAGTTTTAACTGAGCTGATATCCATAAACCCTAACTTCACAGGTGAGGTTAGCTCGCTCTTGAGGGCCTCCGAGATGGTACTGATTGGAGAAGCCAAGATGACTAGGTCGGGATCTCCTGATGGTGCGCTCTTTACTAGATCCCGAGCAAGGGCTTGGGCTCGTGGATCTGAGTCGACCATCGTGACGGCGACCCCTTCTTGAACGAGAGCTAGACCTATCGAGGAACCAATGAGGCCAGAACCCACGATTCGAACGTGCGAGAGCGACATAACTGAGCCCGCCTACTGGGCTATATCTGCGCGGAGTGCCTTAGCGCCATGAAGGTAGATATGGTTAATTTCTTCCTTATTGCGCTCAATTTCGACGTGCGCCATCACTCTAATTGTCCGCTCTAGGGCGCCTGGTACATCGATTTCTACGGCGCAGATGAGCGGGGTACCTTCAAAACCGAGGCTACGGACTGCCGCCGCTGGAAATGAGGCGTTCAGATCTGGGCTCGCTGTAAAGAGGATTGAGATGACCTCTTCGGCGCTAATCCTATTGCTGCGCAAGATTTCAGAGATCAGCTCCTGAGTGCCTTCTGCAATTGAGTCGGCGGAATTGGCGCTCACTTGAGTGGCTCCCCTAATTGCACGCACTGACATGGGGCAATGGTACCCGTAGTCGCGACAATGAGCGGTTATATATAAATGGTTTTGACGATATATAGAGGAATCGCTTCACGCCCTCTTTACTTCTTCAGAGATCCAGTAATTGCATGTTCCGGTATCGACCCATAATCTGTAAAATATATTTATCGATATTTTAAGGTATTAATTGAGCGTCAAATTATCGATAAAACTGCTTTCCTAACCTTACCTGAACTGATTGTCAATATATTAATAAAAGGTTAAATCGGCACGAAACCTATTTGTTAATTTATATCTAAAGCCTTTTGCAGGCTTATCAACTCAGCGCTATTGAGATCGCGCCATCTTCCCTCGAGCGTCTCCCCTAGAGAGATTGGGCCAAACTTGGTTCGGATCAAACGCAAGACATCGACACCGACAGCCTCCATCAGGCGGCGGATGATGTGATAGCGACCTTCGTGAATCGTTACCTCAAGCCATTGAGGGGATAAGTGCTTGAAGGCGAGAACTCTCCCCATCCCATCTTCTAGCTCGACGCCCTTGAGTAAGGCCTTGTCGACCCCTGTCGGGAGCTTTCCATCGAATTCAATGATGTAGGTCTTCTCTAACCCGTATGAAGGATGGGTCGCCCTAAATGTCAGATCTCCATCGTTGGTGAGCAGAATCAACCCTTCTGAATCCTTATCTAGCCGCCCTACGTGAAATAAGCGCTCGGTTCGAAGGTCGATAAAGTCGGCGAGAGAGGGGCGACCTTCTGGGTCAAACATCGTTGACAGAACGCCTCTTGGTTTATGAAGTGCTAAATAAGTCTTAGACAAAGAGCGTTGAATTGTCTCGCCATCAACCTCGACTTTATGCTTTTCAGGGTCAAACTTTGCTCCGAGCTCTCGAATCTGTCTTCCGTCGACCGTAACCCGGCCATCCATGATGAGTTCATCGGCGCCACGACGGCTTGTGATTCCAGCGTCGGCAATAATCTTATTCAGGCGCATCTCGGCCATGAGGGCTATCCATTCTCGACAGTCAACTCCCCCGCACACCGTGCGGGCTACGCCCATATTTCTTGGGCTAGGTGAAGTGTACGGGGATGGTTAGTCGGTAAGCGAATCGAGGATCTCATCGAGGCCATCAATATCAGGCAGATGAGGAGCAAGAGGCGGCAGATCGGTGAGCGCGTTGAGGCCAAGACGCTCGAGGAAGTAGCTGGTGGTCTTATAGAGGATCGCCCCGGTCTCGTTCTCGAGCCCATACTCCTCAACTAGGCCACGTGTGACCAGGGTCTTCATGACCGCTTCGACGTTCACGCCTCGGATGGCTGATACTCGAGCGCGAGAGATAGGTTGACGGTAGGCGATGACCGCAAGGGTTTCGAGGGCAGCCTGGGTCAGGCGATTCTGCTGGCCATCTAAGACGAACTTCTCGACTACATCGCTACATTCAGGGTGGCTATAGAAGCGCCATCCCCCATTGATGGCTTTGAGGGTGAAGCCCCGGTCTTCGTAGGTGGGAGCCAGCGCTTCGAGCGCGGCGACAATCTGGTCGACTGGGACCTGAAGGACTGAGGCAAGGGTAATTTCAGTGACAGGCTCATCCACCACCATCAGGATCGCCTCAATCTGACGGCCTATCGCGGCAAGGTCGAAGCTGGCCGGCGCTTCCTCAGCCGGTAAAGTCTCAACCTCAGGTGTAGGCATCTCGTTTTCAAGCATTTTCTGGCTCACCTTCTAGATTTTCAGCGTCAAATTGCGGTGGGATATCAAATTCATCGGTGATTGCGACTTCTCCTTCATCGGAGCCAACCCAGCTAATCTGAAGCTCGCCCAAGGCGATGACCTGTTCAAATCGGAGGGCGCCTTGACGGTAGAGATCAAGGAGTGCGAGGAAGCGAGCGACAACAACCAAGGTGGAATCTGCTCCCTGGATGAGAGATCTAAAGGAGAGGGTTCGGGATTTCCGTAAAGCCTCAACCACAAGTTTAGACTCCTCGGCCACGCTCACGAGCGCGCTATGAAGGTGCTCGACGGCAACTACCGGAGGCGCTTTAGGGGTCAAGACGCGCTCTGCAATGGCTGCAAAGCGCTCAGGACCGACTCCGATAAGGACCTCTGGAAGTAGCGATGCCAGAGCCGGGTCAAGGGCTACAACGCGTGGGAATGACTTATCGGCAGCTGCGATCGCATCTTGGAAGGAGGCGGCAATCTCCTTGAAGGCGCGGTATTGGAGCAAGCGGGCGAAAAGGATATCTCGAGCTTCAAGGAGGGCGAGATCTTCTTCATCCTCAATCTCACCGCTAGGGAGAAGTCGGGCAGCCTTGAGATCGAGCAGGGTTGCCGCGATTACTAGAAATTCAGTGGCCTGGTCTAAGCGCCAGCCTTCTCCGCTCGCCTCGAGGGCGCGGATAAAGGAGATAAATTCATCGGTCACCATGCTCAGGGAAACTTCGGTGATATCGAGCTTGTGGCGAGAAATCAGCTGCAGCAACAGGTCGAAGGGGCCATCGAAGTTATCGAGATGGACGCTAAAACCGCTCTCAGGAGCGATATCGCTCGCCTGCTCCGAAGTGATCTCCTCGGTACGCGCAAGCGGTTCTACGATATTTTCCACGGTGGAACACTACTTCCTTACTTGCAGTTCGCCGCTCTATACGCGTAGAGTCGCGGTAACTGAAAAGAGGTTTCTCGCTTGAACGCTAAATCGACATTTGATGATGATGTGGCTACCACCGCCACTCTCATTGGGCGAGAGCCAAAGAATTTCCCAATCCCAGCGCCCATCACAGATCACGGCAACGCCAAGGTCATCTCAATCTTTAATCAGAAGGGTGGAGTTGGTAAGACAACTTCAACTATCAATTTAGGTGCGGCTCTGGCTGAACTTGGTCGACGAGTTCTCCTTGTTGACTTCGATCCTCAAGGCGGCCTCTCACTCGGTTTAGGCGTCAATGCGCACACCCTGCCACTTGAAAATACAGTTTATTACGCGCTCATGTCAGCGGATGCGAATATCGACGAGATAGTTCTTAAATCATCTGTAGCAGGTCTTGATTTTCTACCAGCCAACCGCGATCTCGGTACCGCTGAGACAACGCTAGGCGCTGAAATTGGTGGACAGCAATATCTCAAGCGCGCGCTTTCTCGCCTGCGCCCTGAGTATGACGTCATCTTGATTGACTGCCAGCCAACCATGGGACAGCTCACTATCAACGCTCTCGTCGCATCTGATGAAGTAATAGTTCCGCTGCAGTGCGAATACTTCGCTCTCCATGGATTTATTGAACTCAAGGGAAATATCGATAAGGTCAAGAGCTTCCTTAACCCAGAGTTACGGCTCATTGGAATTCTTGCAACTATGTACGATCGCAAGACTCTTCATAACCGCGAAGTCCTTACTGCGATTCTAGAAAAGTATCCTGAAGATGTCTTTGAAACAATTATTGCGAAGACAATTCGTTTCGCCGAAACAACTGTTGCAGGAGAGCCCATCACTGCTTACGCATCATCATCCGGAGGAGCGCAGTCTTACCGAAGACTCGCCCGTGAATTAATTGCCCGAGGAGGCGCACAATGACACGTAGAGCTAGCTTGCCAGGTGCGGATGAACTCTTCCGCGCCAATACTCCTGCCCTAAGCGCCGTACGCCAAGTTGCAGAACCAGTTGCGACAACTCCAGTACAGAGCGCACCAACTGCAGCCCCAAAGGCGAAGAAGGGTGTTCGCACAATTTCTCGTCGTCGCGTTACTGCAGCAGAAAAATCACCATCTGGCCGTGAACTTCATGAAGAGAAGATCACCGTCTATCTTTCAACGGATGAACTCTTCGATCTAGATCAAGCCAGACTTATGTTGCGTGGTGATTTAGGACTTGCAGTTGATCGCGGTCGTATCGTCCGTGAATCGATTGCGGTAATCATTGCCGACCTTGAGGCCAAGGGCGATCAAAGTATCTTGGCTCGTAGGCTCCGCGGAATCTAAGTTAAGCCCGCGGATGTGCGGTGCTGTAAGCCTCGCGCACTTTATCGATTGTGACTAGGGTGTAAATCTGAGTCGTGGTCACTGATGAATGCCCTAGCAACTCCTGAACTACGCGAATATCAGCGCCGCCATCTAGTAGATGCGTTGCAAATGAATGTCTAAATACATGGGGCGAGACCTTTCCTGTCAGTCCAGTTGCTTGCGCAGCATCCAGTACGACCTGCCATGCGCTCTGCCTCGATAAACGCTTGCCTCGCGAATTAAGGAAGAGCGCGCCCTCACCTTTTGAGTTCTTCTCACTCAAAGCTGGTCTCACTCGCGTGAGGTAGTTCTCTACCGCTGCCACTGCGAACTTCCCGAGTGGCACCATCCTCTCCTTAGATCCTTTGCCCTTTACCTTCACAATATGCACATCGCCATCACTGGTCGAGCTCAATGAGAAATCAACAACATTAAGGCCGATAATTTCACTTACTCGTGCACCTGTTGAGTAGAGCAGTTCAAGGAGCGCCTTATCTCTAAGGGATATTGGATCTCCTTCACGCACTGCGCTCTCGATCAAGCGAGTCACCTCATCTATCGTCAGCGCCTTGGGTAACTTACGCGGCAACTTGGCAGAAGAGATATCGGTAGTCGGATCTGTAAGACCACTTTCTAGGGCGAGATATTTATAGAAACCTTTTATCCCCGAGATACTCCGATTAACACTTGATAGCGAAAGACCTTCGCCTTTAAGAAAAACAGAGAACTCAGTGATGTCACTTGTGGACAGCTTTGTGTAGTCGCGCTTACTCTGCACGAGAAACCGTTCCAACTTGGCAAGATCACGCGAGTAAGACGCAATTGAGTTTGAGGAGAGTCCTCGCTCAATCCGCAGTTGATCGAGATAACTGCTCTTGGCGCTCTCGAAATTCACAGACGACTACTTCTGTTGTGAGATGGCTGCTTTAATCAAACCAACAAAGAGTGGGTGTGGACGCGTCGGCCTTGAGCGAAGTTCAGGATGGGCTTGTGTGCCAACGTAATAAGGATGGACTTCTCTCGGAAGCTCAACAAACTCAACAAGATCGCGATCTGTGAAAATTCCCGAGAAGGTAAGGCCAGCTTTAGCGATCTGGTCGCGGTATAGATTATTTACTTCATACCGGTGGCGGTGGCGCTCAGAGATTTCAGTTGCTCCATAAACTTCAGCGACAATCGAACCTGGAGAAAGCGTTGCCTTATAGAGGCCAAGACGCATAGAACCGCCCATATCTCCCCCACCAGCCACAATCTCCTTTTGATCATCCATCGTTGCAATCACATGCGTTCCGCTATCTGACTTAAACTCAGCAGAATTTGCATCCTTGATGCCGGCTAAATTGCGCGCTGCTTCGATCACCATGCACTGTAAACCTAGACATAGGCCAAGCGTTGGAATTTTATGTGTGCGCGCATAAGTCAAAGCTCCGAGCTTTCCTTCAATGCCACGTATTCCAAAACCACCTGGCACGCAGATTGCATCTACTCCCCCAAGTGCCTTCGCCGCACCTTCTGGAGTGTCACACTCATCACTCGGTACCCAGATAATCTCTACCTTCGCTTCATTGGCGAAGCCGCCAGCACGAAGCGCTTCGCAGACAGAGAGATAGGCATCTGGTAAATCGATGTACTTACCAACAAGGGCAACCTTCACATGGTGCTTTGGAGAATGAACTCGCTCGAGCAAGTTATCCCATTCTCCCCATTGCACTTCATGGCCACCGAGAGATAAGCGGCGCACGATGTAGGCATCAAGTCCTTCTGAGAAAAGAACTTTAGGAATGTCATAGATTGACGGCGCATCGACTGCCGCTACAACTGCTTCCACATCGACATCGCACATCAAGGAAATCTTCTTTTTGATTCCATCTGGAATCGGGCGATCACAACGAAGTACGACTGCATCTGGTGCAATACCGATGCTGCGCAGAGCTGCGATGCTGTGTTGAGTCGGTTTGGTCTTCAACTCACCAGAAGGGCCAATGTAAGGAACTAACGAGATATGGAGATAGAAGACGTTATCTCGACCGACCTCTTGTCGTAATTGACGCGCCGCTTCCAGAAATGGTTGAGATTCAATATCTCCGACTGTTCCACCAATTTCAGTGATCACAACATCAACATCAGGTCCATCATTTCCCAACATTCTCTCTTTAATCTCATTGGTGATATGTGGAATCACCTGGACGGTCTCACCGAGATACTCACCGCGACGTTCGCGAGCAATTACTCGTGAATAGACCTGCCCCGTAGTCACATTGGCAGAGCCAGAGAGGTTGCGATCGAGGAATCTTTCATAGTGGCCAATATCTAAATCAGTCTCAGCACCATCATCAGTGACAAAGACTTCACCGTGCTGGAATGGATTCATGGTGCCAGGATCCACATTGAGATACGGATCGAGCTTCTGCATCGTGACGCGGATACCGCGGGCAACTAAGAGGCGACCTAGGGATGAGGCGGTGAGACCTTTTCCAAGACTTGAGGCTACTCCGCCGGTTACAAAAATATGTTTGGTCACATGCGCTTGGCTCATGGAAGACCAACCTATCATCGAAAGTGAGGCTACCCTCGCAGGGCTAGAAGTTCAGCTGCGTGTTCCTGGGCGCTACTCGAACCTTCAAGCCCAGCGAGCATACGTGCAATCTCTTCGATACGTGCGCTCTCAGATAACCGCGTCACACCCGATGCCACGATTGTCCCATCGCTACTTTTGCTGACGAGGAAGTGAGTATCTGCCCAGGCAGCAACCTGTGGCAGGTGTGTCACAACAATGACCTGTGCGTTCTTTGAAAGCGCATGCAGACGCTTGCCTACTTCAATCGCTGCTTTACCGCCCACTCCAGCATCTACTTCATCGAAGATATAGGTGCCGACAGGATGTGACTTTGCTATGACAACCTCGAGAGCCAACATGATGCGCGACATCTCGCCGCCGCTTGCGCCTTTACCAAGTGAAATCTTTGGACCATCTACTTGACCTTGAATCTGCATAGAGATTTCATCGCAACCAAGAGCGGTGAAATCACTCTCTTTTAAAGCACCTGCGTAATCTGGAGTCACTACTTCAACAAAGAATTGTGTATGCGGCATTGCTAGCGCCTTAATTTCCTTTGTCACTTCTGCGGATAAGGTCGCGGCAGCTTTGCTCCGTGCAGACGACAACTTCTTCGCCGCATCCAATAAATTCTTTTTGGCGGTAAGTAGCTCTGCCTCAATCTCGGCGGTACGTTCATCTCCTCCTTGTAGATCTGCAATGGCTTCCTTGGCACTCTTCGCCTTCGCCGCTAATAGAACAAGCTCTTCATCGGCTTCACCTGCGCCGGCCCAACGCTTGAGAAATGAATTGAGCTCTGCCTTTCGTTCTTGCAGAAGATTGAGTCGATCTGGATCTGCCTCAAGCCCTGTTGCATAGGAGGCAAGATCTGTGGATGCATCGTCGAGTATGTAGAGGCTCTCGGCGATGCGATCGGCTATCTCTTCCAGCTTAGAATCTTTACCTTTGGCTGCCTCTAAAAATCGGCGCGCCGAATGTAGCGATGTCAGAGCACCGCTCTCTTCGTTATCTAAGTTGGCCAGGGCACCGGAGGATGCGATGCGCAAATCTTCAACGCTAGAGAGGCGGTTGATTTCATCTGCAGTTGCTGCACATTCACCACGGGTAGCCTTCAATTTATTCCACGCCGCAACGAACTCCTGTAGTTCGGCGATCTCACCGTCTCGTTTGCTGGCACTTGCCTTAAGAGCACTCAGCCGTTCTTTGAGCGCACCGTAAATGTGGAAGCTCTCTTGATAGAGGCTGAGTGACTTTGCTATATCGGCTCCACCGAAGCGATCTAGTAGCTCTCGCTGTCTCGCAGTCTTCACAATCTGCGAGTTTGCCGATTGGCCATGAATCTCAATCAAAGAGCTTGTCAGCTCTGCCAAGGTACCTGCCGGAACTGCGTTACCTCCGCAGAGAGCTTTTGATTTTCCATCCGCACCGACTGTGCGAGAAATGATGATGGAACCATCTTCAACTTCTGCTCCGATTTCTTCAAAGGAGCCTTGTTCAGATTTCGGCAGTGAGAAATGCGCGGTAGCCATCAAGCGATCAGCGCCATGTCTAACGAGCGCACTATCGCTCTTGCCACCAAGTACCAGATTGAGCGCGGTCAAAATCATTGTCTTACCGGCACCAGTTTCACCAGTGAGAACATTTAAGCCGCGTCCTAACTCAAGGTGGGATTGTTCAATCGCACCTAAGTTTCGGATAGAGATTTCTTCTAGATAGGAACGTTCACTCACCGCGCCAACCTTCAACGGGAAGTTTGAACTTTGCTACCAATCTATCTGTGAAGAGTGTCTTAGAGACGTGAGAAAGTTTGATGGTCTGTGACCCGCGTGTAATAAGGACTTTATCGCCTTTTTTGAGCGGAAGTTTACGGAGCGCATCAGCGGAGAGGAGCGCTTCAGTGGATTCAATGGTGACAAGGATTTCAGACTTTGGCGAAACCACCATCGGACGAGAGAAGAGCGCATGTGCTGAGATCGGAAGAAGAACGAGCGCATCAACTTCTGGCCAGAGCACAGGACCACCGGCGCTAAAGGCGTACGCGGTAGAACCCGTTGGAGTTGAACAGATAAGTCCATCGCAGCCCCAATGAGAGAGAGGTCTGGAATCAATCTCTACAAAGAGTTCAACCATCGTGGTTCCATCTCGCTCAACGGTAACTTCATTGAGCGCCCAGCCAGTACCGATCTCTTTGCCATCTCGTTCTACTGCAAACCGTAAGACCATACGATTCTCAGTCACATAGTTAGAACCAATAATGCACTCCGCGATTGCAGAGATTGTTGGACGATTTACCTCTGCCATAAAGCCGACATGGCCCATGTTGATTCCAAGAAGGGGGATGTTGCGCGAGAGCGTAACTTCTGCAGCGCGCAAGATGGTGCCGTCTCCACCAAGAACTATGGCAGCCTCAATCTCTGGTAACTCGTCATGCGAGACCTTGGCAATGCCAGGAATTTTCACATCAGAGATTGTGAAGAGAGAGAGACCTGCAGAGATCAGAAGTGGCGCAAGTTCATGAGCTGCCGAGATAGCTTCTTCACGAGAAGGGCTAATGATGAGAGCAACGGATCTATCTGCCATTACGCCGGTCCCATCTCTATCGCTTGATCGAGTGATTGCTCATCAATAGCGGGTGCTCCGCGTCGCAACCATAAGAAGTATTCAACATTTCCGGCAGGCCCCGGTAGCGGACTTGCTGCAATTCCCATCGTGCCGAGCCCAACATCGTAGGCAGACTCTGCAACATCGAGTACGGCAGAACGTCGAAGAGCTGGATCGCGTACGACTCCCCCAGCACCTAACTTTTCGCGCCCTACCTCAAATTGAGGTTTCACCATCAGTACAAAATCAGCCTCTGGCTTTGATACTGCTGCGAGAGCAGGCAGAACTAGTGAGAGCGAGATGAAGGAGAGGTCTGCAACTACCAAATCAATATCTTCGCCAACTTGTTCGCCAGTCAGGTGGCGAATATTGGTGCGATCGAGAATCTTTACTCGCGCATCTTGGCGCAACTCCCAAGCCAGTTGTCCATAGCCAACGTCGACTGCGACGACCAAAGAGGCGCCCCGACGTAAGAGAACATCGGTGAAGCCGCCAGTGGAGGCACCCGCATCGAGACACTTCTTTCCTTCAACGACAACGCCTGTAAAAGCATCGAGCGCGCCGGCTAGTTTGTGGCCACCTCGCGAGACGAAATCGTCGCGCTTGCCTTGAAGGGTGATCGATGTTTCAGCATCTACTTGCGTTGCCGGTTTTGTCGCAGGAATTCCAGCGACAAGGACTGAACGTGACTCAATGAGATCGGCGGCATGCTCGCGCGAACGAGCGAGTTCACGTCGAACTAATTCCGCATCGAGTCGAGTCTTCATTTTTTTACTAAAGATTATCGATTGACTTGAGAGATTCTTGCAGCTTCTGGTGGAGCGCTTCAAAGCGCGCGCTATGTTCGCTCAGATCGCTCGCATCGATCTCTTCGAGTTCAGCGCGTACCTCTGAAACTAGGTTGCTCTCTTCTTCATTCGCCATCAGAGGCCTCTTTTCGTACTCTTCTTAACTGGTTTAGTCGCTTTCTTCGCGGCAGACTTCTTAACTGGAGCCTTCTTAGCTGTGCTCTTTTTCGTAGGGCTTTTACTGCCCTTCTTAAGCGCGCTCACTTCACGCACCAAGGCATCAAACTCTTCGCGCTTTACAAAGCCCATCTTCAAAACAGCTGCCTCAACCTCTTCGCTGATCTTCGCCTTAAGAGTCTGTCCGCTCTCGTGCGCCCAATCGTTGAGCGCAGATGCAATCTCAGCAGGTGTGCGCTCTCCATCAGAGAGTTTGCGGGCATAGCTCTTCAGGGTAGAGAAAACCTCATTTACTGGTGCTTTAGCCATGGTGCAAGAGTATCGAGAATAGCTATTAGAGGCGCACTATCTCACTAGCAACCACCTGCCAACGGCTCGCTACCCCTGCTGGGCTCTGCCAGAACCTGCGATGAACTGAACCCGAGATCTCGACCCATTCATCGGACTGTAGCGCCAGCGCAATCTTGCGAGATTTGGCGCTCCATGCAGCGATATCGAGAGTATCTACTCCCTGGCGTTCTTCTCGCGTAATGATGAGGCGAAATTCAACAACCTTATCCCCGCTAGGAAGCTCTTTACTTGTAGCACCGGCCGATACTCGACCACGAAGTAGTACATCGTTAAGTGAGTAATCAACTTCTTCGATCTCGCTCTTTACCTTCTCAGAAACCTTCTTCTTGGTACTGCTCTTTACCGCGGCTGTCATTTCTACCTCCAACTAAGCGCGCACTGAAAGGCGCGAGTTGGCAGATAGTGGAGTAAGGGTCTGACGAAATAGGGAGCGAGAGAGAATAGATGTGGATAAGCGTTAGGCAGAGGCCCGATCAGCTGCATCAGTCTCTTCTTCAGTATCTAGATCTGCGCACTTTGCAAACCATTCACGGGCCTCTTCGCTTCGACCTGCCGCTGATAAAGCATCAGCGTACGCATAGCGAAGTCGTAGGGCCCAGTCATCTGTCTCGTTCTTCAGCTCTTTACATTGCAAAGTAACAACAGCTGCATCGAACTCGCCTAAGTCTCGTCGTGCACCAGATGCAACAATGCGCATCTCAATCTCTTCTGACTTACCTAGTCGCTTGACCTCTGGGGAACCAGCCAAATTCAGGGCTTTTAGAGGGTTTCCAAGCCCTCGCTCGCAATCTGCCATCACCGGCCACATAGATACATCACCTGAAATTCGGTTTGCAGCACGTAACTCTTTAAGAGCGATCTCATAATGGCCTGCGCGGTAGGCGGCATAACCTGCAGTTTCGCGAACCACTGCAAGGCGTCCTGCATGGTGCGCTGCTGCAACTGCATGTTTATGAGATAACTCAGGATCAACATCCATATAGAGATTGACGCAGACCATATGTCGAGCGACAACCTTTGCATTTTCGGCAGATAAACTCAAAAGTTCAGCGCGAACGCTCTTCTCGAGCTCCTCACCAGTAACATCTTCAGGAATATCTGGCTCAAAGATGCGCGGTCTAATTCGTGATTGGTCGCGCTCTTGAGGTGCAGGCCGAAACCCGCGTGGATCGCTGACTTCGCGACCTTGAGAAACTTGGCGTGTAGCGCCTGCTCTATCGGAGCGGCCTCCGCGAGCTGGACGTTCTTCTCGCGATTGGGGCCGGCTAGATGATGGACGACCAGATACAGGACGACCAGATGCAGGACGTGCGGAAGGGCGACCGTTAGATGGTCGCGCTGGCCGATCGCTATTTCTTGGACGCTCTTCCATGTACTACTCCCGACAGATAGATCTAAAAACCTTCTTAAGTTTAACTTCCTCGAATCGAAAAATTGATGAGGAAATAAAAAAGGGGCGCTTAAAGATAAGCGCCCCTTTTTATAAAAGAAGTCCGGCGACGTTCTACTCTCCCACAAGGTCACCCGTGCAGTACCATCGACGCTGAGAGGCTTAACTTCCGGGTTCGGAATGGGACCGGGTGTTTCCCTCTCGCTATGGTCGCCGAAACGCTATTGAGTTTTTGGCATGAACCTACGAAAAGTTCTAAATCAGAAATTAATCTGATCTTCTCAAGCTGATTTCTCACAAGAGAATTCAGCCATCGAATTGTTCGTGGTTCTCGACCGTATCTCGAGAACCACACAGTGGACGCGTAGCAACTTTGTAGTTAAATCCTCGGCCTATTAGTAGTGGTCAGCTCCAAGTCTTGCGACTCTTCCACTTCCACCCTATCAACCCAGTAGTCTCCTGGGGGCCTTACTTGGTAAACCAATGAGAAACCTAATCTTGAAGCGAGCTTCCCGCTTAGATGCTTTCAGCGGTTATCCCTTCCGAACGTAGCTAATCGGCGGTGCTCCTGGCGGAACAACCGACACACCAGAGGTTCGTCCAACCCGGTCCTCTCGTACTAGGGTTAGCCCTTCTCAAGTTTCCTGCGCGCACAGAAGATAGGGACCGAACTGTCTCACGACGTTCTGAACCCAGCTCGCGTGCCTCTTTAATGGGCGAACAGCCCAACCCTTGGGACCTACTCCAGCCCCAGGATGAGACGAGCCGACATCGAGGTGCCAAACCTTGCCGTCGATATGGACTCTTGGGCAAGATCAGCCTGTTATCCCCGGGGTACCTTTTATCCGTTGAGCGACGGCGCTTCCACAAGCCACCGCCGGATCACTAGTTCCTGCTTTCGCACCTGCTCGACATGTCTGTCTCACAGTTAAGCTCCCTTGTGCACTTACACTCGACACCTGATTACCAACCAGGTTGAGGGAACCTTTGAGCGCCTCCGTTACTTTTTAGGAGGCGACCGCCCCAGTCAAACTACCCACCAGACACTGTCCCTGATCCGGATTACGGACCGAGGTTAGAAGTTCAAAACGATCAGAGTGGTATTTCAACGATGACTCCACAAACACTGGCGTGCCCGCTTCAAAGTCTCCCACCTATGCTACACAAACCGTTCCGAACACCAATATCAAGATATAGTAAAGGTCCCGGGGTCTTTCCGTCTTTCTGCGCGTAACGAGCATCTTTACTCGTAATGCAATTTCGCCGAGTTTACGGATGAGACAGCGCTCAAGTCGTTACGCCATTCGTGCAGGTCGGAACTTACCCGACAAGGAATTTCGCTACCTTAGGATGGTTATAGTTACCACCGCCGTTTACTGGGGCTTAAGTTCTCAGCTTCGCCTTGCGGCTAACCAGTCCCCTTAACCTTCCAGCACCGGGCAGGCGTCAGTCCGTATACATCGTATTGCTACTTCGCACGGACCTGTGTTTTTGGTAAACAGTCGCTTGAGCCTGGTCTCTGCGGCCTTCCAACGCTTCGGAGGTAAACTCCTACACGTCGAAGGGCCCCCCTTCTCCCGAAGTTACGGGGGCATTTTGCCGAGTTCCTTATCCATGATTCTCTCGATCGCCTTGGTATTCTCTACCTGACCACCTGTGTCGGTTTCGGGT
>CAZSWE010000005.1:16252-23647 GCA_964610715.1 uncultured Candidatus Planktophila sp. | reverse complement strand
ATGTAGCTGGTATTTGAGGAGATGCTTCCAGCACCACCTGCGACAGCTGCAAGTGAGTCAACGAGCAAGATGCGATCGTTGTTAGGAATGTTTCCATCCTTGTCGATCAATCCAGCTTCGTGTCCAATTGCAGTGACTGTTCCGACTGTGTCGAAGAAGTCAGAGAGAAGGAGTGTGAAGACAAGCAGAATCACAGTGATGAGTGGAATTCGATCGAGTGAACCAAAGAGATTGAAATCGCCAAAGAGGCTGAAGTCAGGGGTGGCTACGATCTTTTCTGGCACAGCTGGAACATTGAGGTTCCAACCCTTTGGATTTACATCGCCAGTTGCTCCATTGAAGAGCGGACCAATCTTGAGCGTTGTTTCGATAACTACCGCGAGAACTGTAGAGAGCACGATTCCAATCAAGATAGCGCCCTTTGTCTTCTTGACCATCAGTGCGATAGTGAGAAAGAGACCGAAGGCAAAAACAATCACTGGCCAACCAACAAGAGTTCCACCATCACCAAGAGTGACTGGAACTGGACCGGTGCCTGTGCGACGCACGAAACCAGCATCCACAAGACCAATGAGCGCGATAAAGAGGCCGATACCGACTGAAATCGCAATCTTTAACTGAGCGGGAACTGCCCTAAAGACTGCAGTTCGGAAGCCTGTCAGAACCAAGATGGTAATGATTATGCCTTCGAGTACGACAAGACCCATCGCGTCTGCCCATGTCATTTGGGATGCAATACCGACTGCCACGAAGGTATTGAGTCCAAGACCTGTAGCAAGTGCAAGTGGATAATTTCCGATGAGCCCCATAAGAATGGTGAGAACGCCAGCCATGAGAGCTGTCATTGCGGCTACAAGTGCGAGATTAGGTGCATCTCCGCCGCCAATGTATTTTCCATCAGCATCTTTTGCTAAGCCGATGATCAGTGGGTTAAGTGCGACGATATAAGCCATGGTGAAGAAGGTGACGAGGCCACCTCTGACTTCACGACCTATAGTTGAGCCGCGTTCAGATATTTTGAAGTACGTATCGAGCATGACGACCTTCCTAATTTTGTTGACGGGGGTGGTTGCGACCCCGTGTGAAATGACGGCTCACAGACCGAGGGAAGGTAGATGAAAATCTAGAGGAGACCTGGATTACTGATGGGTCAGACGCGCGAGAATTCCGAGAGAAATTGCGACAGATTGGCCAATAAAGAGGGCGAAGAGGGCGGTTCCCACCCCAACGGTGCCACCCATGAGGAAGCCAAAGGCGAGGACAGTCACCTCAATAGCCATTCTGACTCGGCCGACGCGCACGCCAGTTCGGTAGTGAAGCCCCGTCATCGCACCATCGCGTGGGCCAGGTCCTAAGCCACATGTAATGTAAAGAGCAGATCCAATGCCGACAAGTGAGATCCCGATGAAGTTATAAATGGCTCCGACTGCGAAGGAGTTCGCCTCGGGAAATATGTGTGTCCCAATTTCGATGAAGGTTGCGATCAGAACGATATTTGAAAGTGTTCCAAAACCTGGACGCTCTTTTAGAGGAATCCATAAGAGAAGTACAAAGACACTTATGACGAAAGTTGCAAAGCCGATACTCATACCCGTCTTATAGGTCAGTCCTTCGGCGAAGACGGTCCAAGGTGCATTTCCGATTCCCGCCTGGATAAAGAGCGAGTCACCTAATCCAAATATCGCTAAACCAAAGAAAAGGATAAGAACTCTTGAGAGTGAGAGGTCCCAACGTGAACTCGCCCGCCAAGGTGTGATGGGGACAGTTTTATGAGGTTTAAGGGCATTTATCAATGAACTAAATCTCACTTGAAGAGTCTACATATTTTTTGCACGATATAGTTGAACAATGTCGAACCTGGAGTTTGTAGGAGCGGGAACCGTAATCAATGTTCTAGCTATTCTCGCTGGAGCATCGCTGGGAATCGCAGCAGGATCGAAACTCTCCACTAAATCGCAATCTCTGATCACGGATATTCTTGGGCTCATTACCCTCCTCGGTGCAGCTACCGCTCTGAAACCTTTATGGTCGAGCGACTTCAATGATGCACTGCCAGATAGCTCATCTCTCTTAGTAATTTTGGCAGCGATGCTTATCGGCGGGCTCATCGGATCTCTGTTGTCTCTCGAATCTCGATTGGATTCATTTGGGGAGAATCTTCGTAAAAGATTTAGGGCCTCTGCGGAAAGCCCATTCGTAGAAGGATTCGTCTCAGCTTCCCTTCTTTTTGTCATCGGCCCATTAGCAATTCTGGGAAGCGTCAGCGATGGAATGTCGCAGGGATTAGATCAACTCATTCTGAAATCAGCGCTCGACTTCTTTGCCGCCATGGCCTTTGCATCAACCTTAGGTTGGGGAGTCGCTGCCTCAGCGATACCAGTCGCGATTTATCAACTCTTCTGGACTTTTATCGGCTTTTTTCTCGGTCAGGTCCTTACACAGACCCAGATCGATGCAATGACCATAACCGGTGGGCTGATGCTCGTTGGCATAGCGCTGCGCCTACTAGATATCAAGAAGATTTCAGTGGCAAACCTCTTGCCAGCACTCGCCATTGCTCCATTGATAGTTGCGCTGCTCGGCTAATTCCTTAAGTGCGAACTAAAAGGTTTGAGCATCGATAACGAAGCGATACTTCACATCACTAGCTACGGTGCGCTCGTAAGCTTCATTGATGTAATCGGCCTTAATAACCTCGACATCGCTCACAATCGATTTTTCGCCGCAGAGGTTAAGCATCTCTTGTAGTTCGGGGATTCCGCCGATCATTGAGCCACCGATAGAGCGACGTCCGCTCAAGAGCGAACCAACATG
Organism: uncultured Candidatus Planktophila sp.; assembly: GCA_964610715.1. Taxonomy (GTDB): domain Bacteria; phylum Actinomycetota; class Actinomycetes; order Nanopelagicales; family Nanopelagicaceae; genus Planktophila. The sequence goes on along the minus strand of CAZSWE010000005.1, from coordinate 20,833 downwards.
AACCGCATATGGCTTGCCAGGTAGACCGATAACCACGAGCGTGCCATCTAACTTAAGCAGATTGAGATACTTGTTGATATCGAGCTCTGCGCTGACAGTATTGAGAATGACATCAAATGTTCCTGCACATTCCGCAAAAGCGGCCTCTGAGCTTGTGTCAACGAAGTGATGGGCTCCCATAGCAAGAGCATCACCTTTCTTTCCTGGAGAGTGCGATAGAACTGTTACATCGGCGCCAAGAGCCGCTGCAAATTTAACGCCCATATGACCTAAACCACCGAGGCCCATGACTGCCACTTTCTTTCCAGGTCCAACGCCCCAATGTTTAATCGGTGAATAGAGAGTAATTCCGGCACACATCAAAGGGGCTACACCTTCAAGAGGTAGATTTTCTGGGATATGAACTGCGTAATCTTCGTTAATCACAAAGTAGTCGCAGTAACCACCCATAGCGGGAGTTACTCCATCTCGCTCTAAGCCGTTGTAAGTTCCGGTCATTCCTTCGAGACAGTACTGCTGTAACCCGCGTTGACAGGAGGAACACTTACGACAGGAATCGATAAAGACGCCGATTCCAATCTTGTCTCCAACCTTAAACTTTGTTACTCCGGTGCCAACTTTCGATACGATTCCAGCAATCTCGTGCCCAGGCACCATAGGAAAGAGAGCAGGGCCCCACTCTTCGCGGACTTGATGGATATCTGAGTGGCAAATTCCTGCATAGAGAACATCAAGAGCAACATCATGCGCGCCCAGTTCGCGACGATCAAACTCGTATGGCACAAGCTTTTCTTTTGCGCCCATCGCTGCGTAGCCCTTGGTGTTCTTTGTCATGTTCTGTTTGCTCCTTATTATTCTATTTGCTGGTTGGCTCGATAAAGGGGAGTGGGTCTGATGAGATATGTCCGGCCCGTGAGGCTCGAGCAGTCACTTGGCGCATATGGTGGCGGCGACAGAGAACTTCGTAGGCAATCTCATCACTTTTTCCAACATCTCCCACGACAACTTGTTCGCCTTCAGTAACCATAACTCCGTTGACGGTACGTGCATTATGAGTAGCACGCGAGCCACACCAACAGAGAGCTTCAACTTGGAGAGTGTTCACTCGGTCAGCAAGCTCAACGAGGCGGGCTGAACCGGGGAAGAGCTTGGTGCGAAAATCAGCGAGAATTCCGAAGGCATAAACATCTATTCCTAGGCCGTCAACAATCTTTGCCAACTGATCGATTTGGATGGGCTGGTAGAACTGAGCTTCATCACAGATGATGTAATCGATTCGTTCACCCATAGATAAACGTTCCACCACAAGGCGATGGATATCCATATCAAGTTCAACTTCAAGTGCTTCTGACTGCAGACCTAAACGCGAACTTATGACGCCAGTTCCTGCACGATCCTTGTTGGTGAAGATCAGACCAGAGCGCCCGCGGCTCTTATGGTTATGTGCAGTTTGTAAGGCGAGAGTGGATTTACCGCTATCCATGGTTCCGCAGTAATACACCAATTCAGCCACGGACGAATCCTGCCATGGTTCTAGTTTTTTCGCTCCCGGCGGCTCGGGAAATATCTTAAAGTACGCCTAGACGTTTCAGAGCTGCGCTCAGTGGCTGCGTAAGTGACTCACTCATCGCGATTGAGATATGAGAACCATCACGATATGCGACTAGTTCGTTAATGACACTTGAACATTTGCTCGTACATAACCAAGGTGTGGGATTAATCGCCTTCAGCCCTGGAATCGAAATTGGTTCTGAACGTTCGGTATCGTCACAATCAGAGATAACTCCGCCGGCTAGGCATGCAGGAATATCTTGTTGTGGATGTGGCGTATCGGTGATGTAGACAATATGAGTTGCATTTCCACGTAGTGCATCTAGGGTTCGGCGCTGCCCTGCCTGCCACCACTCTCGCCTCGTTGAGTAGCCATCAGGAACTTCGAAGTGCTGGAAACCTGAGAAGATCACCGCATATGGCTTGAGCTCTGCAATTCGATCAAAAGAGTTATCGCGCCAGGCAAAGCAATCGGCGTTCTTGTACTCGCCTGAATCGACTTTCTGTACAGCAGGCCCCGGACAAGCAGACTTAGTCAGTGATATCAGTTCAAATTTGTACTCATTAGCCAGGCGTTCCAACGCTGGAAACCATTGGGCAGCGTGTGAGTCACCAAAGAGCACAATCTTCTTCTTCGCCCCACGTTGACCATATGTACATTCTGGCGAAAGCGTTTCACCATTATTCACATGACAGCTTTCGTCATAAATCACAGGTCTTTTGATCATTTCGCTGACAGAGTATGAACGCCCATTATCGAGCGTAATTCGATCATCGAATGAGAAGTAGATAGCAGCTCCCAAAACCAATGAAACGGCGGTAGCTGTGGCTCCTGACTTAACGATAAGACGCGGTTGTGGTTTCGAGTATCTGATCGGATCCTCAATAAATCGGTGAGTGAGGTCTGCCAGCAACGCTGTGAGAAGTACGCAGAAGAGAAGTTCATATGCCTGCAGGGAACGTCCCCAAGCAACGGAAGGGATAACTAAAACGGGCCAATGCCAGAGATAGAGCGGGTAAGAAATCTCTCCTAGCCATTGCACAACCTTCAGATTGCCAATGCGATTCATGGCTTTTGGCCAGTTACTGAAAGATGCGATCGCGAAAGCTGTACCGATCACAGGAACGAGAGCTGCCGTTCCTGGAAATGGTGTCTTGTCGGTGAATGCAAAAGTTCCGTAGAGAATTAGAGCAAGGGCTATCCATCCGTAATTTGATGAGAATCTGATCCGTTTAGGAATAAAGAGAAGCAAGGCGCCTACGCCAAGTTCCCATGCTCTCGTTGGAAGTGAGTAAAAGGACCAGATAGGTTCGTGAGTAGTGAGATAGAGACTGAGCAAGAATGAAGATGCAGTAATTCCGGCTACGCCGAAGAGAACCGCTCTTCGTGCGCCATATCTGTATAGGGCAAGAATAATGAAGGGCCAAAATAGATAGAACTGTTCTTCAACTGCGAGAGACCAGTAATGGATCACAACCGACGGAGTGGCATTGAGATTCTGGTAATCCATCTGCCAGAGTGCAAAGAGATAGTTAGAAACGTATGCCCCCGCTGCTGCAACATCTTTTCCTAGATCGTGACGTAGCGTGGATGGATAAACAATCCAAGCGACTATTGCGGTGACAAAGAGAACGAAAAATGAGGTGGGAAGTAGGCGCTTGATTCTTCTGAGATAGAAGGCCTTGAGTTTCAGTGAACCGCTACCGTCCAGCTCTCGTAGTAGAAGACCGGTTATCAAAAAACCAGAAATGACGTAGAAGATATCTACACCAATGTAACCACCTGATGTGACCTTGGCGTGATAAATGACAACCAGAACTGCAGCAAGGGCGCGCAGCGCTTGAATTTGTGGAATACGGTTCACACTTGCACCAATGCGGTTATCTGAACATCAGGGAATTCACTTAATATGCGCTCTCGTCCATCGAGGGCTGCGATCTCAAGGAGTACGCAGAGGTGAGAGATTTTTCCTCCCGCTTTTTGAATAAGTCTGAGAGCTGCAAGAATTGTGCCGCCAGTTGCAAGAACATCATCGACGAGAAGCACCCTCTCTGCCTTGGATAGGGCATCTTGATGAATTTCGAGGGTAGCGTTTCCATATTCAAGCGAGTAACTCTCTGCGAAAACAGCATGAGGCAGCTTGCCTGCTTTTCTGATCGGCACAAATCCGGCACCAGCTTTTGTAGCAATGGCGCTAGCGAGGATAAATCCGCGCGCCTCAATCCCTGCGATATGAGAAGCGGAGTTGTCACATGAAAGAAGTGACTCAGTGACAACTGCAAAAGCTTCTTGATTGGCTAGAAGAGGAGTAATGTCACGAAATAGGATTCCTGGTTGAGGATAATCGGGTATCTCGCGAATGAGTGACAAGGCGTTATCTAGCTTCACGACTTGTATCTCGCCATATCTAATTACCACCGTAACTGTGTCCGAACGGGGACTTGAACCCCGAAGCCCTTGCGGGCACTAGCACCTCAAGCTAGCGCGTCTGCCAATTCCGCCACCCGGACGAGTACCCGCTCGCTATAAGTAATATCTTACGCGTTTGGGTCGAAATAACTGGGTAACGATAGCAATGCGAAGGCTCTCACGCAAAAGAGCGATTTTTACATGCAATTAACGGCAGAATTGGCCTATGAATCTCGAAGCCGAAGTTGTAAAGATTTGCCAAGAGTTAATCCGTATCCCTTCGGTCAACTTTGGTGAGGGTAGAGGCGACGAGAAAGCTGTTGCCGAGTACATCGTTGCCTCACTTGCAGAAGTTGGTATTGCATCTGAAATATTTGAATCAGCACCGAACCGTTGCAATGTGATCGCGCGACTACCTGGAAGGGATGAAACCCGTCCGGGATTAGTTGTACATGGACATATTGACGTTGTACCCGCGAACGCTGATGACTGGTCAGTGGATCCTTTTGCAGCAGAGATTCGTGACGACATGATCTGGGGTCGCGGCGCTGTTGATATGAAGAACATGGATGCCATGATTCTTGCCATTGTACGAAAGTGGGCGCGTACCGGATACAAAC
>CAZSWE010000005.1:0-16152 GCA_964610715.1 uncultured Candidatus Planktophila sp. | reverse complement strand
ATGGATGCCATGATTCTTGCCATTGTACGAAAGTGGGCGCGTACCGGATACAAACCACCGCGAGACATTGTCCTGGCCTTATTTGCAGATGAAGAGGCAGGTATGACTTTCGGTTCGCGATGGATGGCTGCTGAACACCCAGAAGTATTTGCTGGATGTTCTGAGGCGGTATCTGAAGTTGGGGGATTCTCCGTAACTGTCGCAGACGGCAAGCGACTCTATTTTGTAGAGGCAGCCCAGAAGGGCATCCATTGGATGAAGTTAACGGCCCATGGTCGCGCTGGGCATGGATCGATGATGAATGATGAGAATGCGCTGACCGCTATCGCAGATGCGGTTGCAAAGATTGGTCGCTATGAATGGCCGCAAAGATATACAAAAACGGTAAAGGCGCTATTCTCAAAGATCGCGCAGATAACAGGCAAGAAATATGATGAAGCAGATTTAAGGCCGCTTCTTTCGGAGATTGGACCAACGGCAAGAATGATCGGGGCAACTCTGCAGAACACAGCTAATCCAACGATGTTGGAGGCGGGTTACAAGGCGAATGTTATTCCTGGAAGTGCTAGCGCGGTTATTGATGGACGTTTCTTGCCGGGGTATGAGGATGAATTGAATAGGACGATTAGAGAGATTATTGGACCAGATATTTCAATCGAAACAATCTCTCGAGATATCGCCCTTGAAATTGAGTTTGAGGGGGATTTGGTGGAAGCGATGTGTAAGGCGATTACCACCTTTGATCCCGAAGGCATACCAGTTCCATATCTCATGAGTGGAGGCACAGATAACAAGGCTTTATCAGAGCTTGGAATTATTGGCTATGGATTTAGTCCGCTACAACTGCCTGCGGATCTAGATTTTATGGCGCTCTTTCACGGCGTTGACGAGAGAGTTCCGATCAGCGGACTTGAATTTGGCGTGAAGGTGCTCGAGAACTTCTTAGAGAATTGCTAGCGAGAGATCTCATCTAGCGCTTGTCTCACGACAGCAGGAAGGGTGATCTCTTCGCTTTTTAGCACACCGCGAAGTTGAGCACCGGTTCGAGCGCCAACAATCGCAGATGTAACGCCAGGTGTATCGCGCACCCAAGCAAGGGCAACTTCAAGGGGCGCAAAGCCAAGACCTTCGGCGGCAGCCGCTACGGCTTCAACGATTCTGGAAGAGCTCTCTGTCAGATATGGCTCCACATGCTTTACAAAGTGAGGTGCAGCTGCGCGAGAGTCGATGGGAATTCCTTTTCGGTATTTGCCAGTGAGAACGCCGCGACCCATTGGCGCCCATGCTAAAAATCCTAAGCCGATTGCATCGGCACAGGGAAGAACTTCATCTTCGGCGCTTCTGTTGAGTAGTGAATACTCAACTTGGAGTGAAGCGATCGGTGCTTTTGCCGTGTTGCTCTCTTGAATCGTTGTTGCTCGCGCAGTCTGCCAGCCAGAGAAATTGCAGATTCCAACGTAACGCGCTTTACCGGATGAATAGGCGTAATCAAGAGCTGAGAGCGTATCTTCAAGAGGAGTGGCCGAATCCCAAGAATGAACTTGCCAGAGATCGATGTAATCGGTTTCAAGGCGAGCGAGTGATTTATCAAGCTCTGCAATGAGTGAGTGGCGCGAATTATTGATTGTGCGCACACCGTCAGGAAAGGTTGCCCCAGCCTTGGTCGCAATTGCAACATCTTCACGCTTAAAGAGAGTTCCGATAAGACCGCCGAGAACGCGTTCGCTATCTCCATCTCCGTAGGTAGAGGATGTATCAAAGAAATTTCCACCAGCCTCGATATAGGCGCGGCATTGATCCGCCGCTTCATGAGTATCGGTATCGCGACCCCATGTCATTGTGCCAAGGCCCAGGCGAGAGAGAGTAAGACCGCTCTTGCCTGCTCTGCGCATTTCCATGAGAGGGACCTTAGCAATAATGACCGCTAATCTTGTCTCTATGAGTCGATTAGTGTTTCTACGTCATGCGCATTCGATGGCGAATGAACAAGGGGTTCTATCTGGTCGACTACCTGGCATCTCTTTAAGCAAGAGTGGCTTCGCGCAGGCGGAATCTTTGGTTGAGCGCTTAGGTGCTAGCTCATTCGATGAAATACTCGTAAGTCCCATGGAACGTTGTTCTCAAACAATCTCGCCATGGTTGCAATCAAAGTATTCCGGGGGCGTTGGTGAGTATCGACTCGAGGATAATCTCAACGAGGTGGATTACGGTCTGTGGAGTGGACGCAAGCTCTCCAAGCTCTCTAAAGATCCACTCTGGAAAGTCATCCAAAGTACGCCGAGTAAGGTGCAGTTTCCCGAAGGAGAGAGAATCAAGGCAGCGCAGAAGAGAGCGCTTACCTCTATCCACGAAGCGCACGCTAAGAAGAAGTCAGGGGCTTACCTATTTGTCAGTCACGGCGACATTATTAAATCAACCATTGCGGCACTCATAGGGCTGCAGCTAGATTCATTTCAAAATCTGATCGTCAATCCTGCTTCATTAACTGTGATTGATTTCGACGGAAACTCCGGACGGTTGCTCTCTTATAACGACACTCACTCTTGCATAGCTCCACTTTTAGCGGCAAAGAAAGTTGGAAAGTCTCTTATAGGTGGAGGTAGTGGAGTCCTTAAGGGGCGAAAGCGATGACATCAAGAGTTCTCCTCTTTGAAGAGCCAGAAAGATTCACCGTGGGCACCGTGGGACAACCGGGAGAACGCACCTTCTTCATTCAGGCCCGCGATAGAACTCGTTTGATATCAATCTCATTAGAAAAAGCTCAAGTGCAGGCGCTCTCAGAGCGTCTGCTTTACATGGTGCGTGAAATCAAGCAGAGCGATCCGACGGTAGTAATCACAAAGCTCCAACGCGATGATGCGCCGCTTGATACACCCATCGAGGAAGAGTTCAGGGTTGGAGTCATAGGCCTTGCCTTCGATGCTGACCAGAAGCTGATCCAGGTAGACCTTCAGGCTGTTTCGGAGAACGAGAGTGATAACCCTGAGTTCATCGATGTGGATGATCTCACCGGAGATCAAGATATTTTGCGAGTTCTCATTTCACCATCTGAAGCTGATCGCTTTAGCAAGCGTTGCAACTCAGTTGTTGGCGCTGGCCGTCAACCCTGTCCATTCTGTGGCGGTCCGATAGATCTACGAGGACACCTCTGTCCGCGCGCTAATGGTTATCGACGCTGATGCAAAATACGGAGGAAGTTCGCAACCATCTTTTGTATGGAGAGATAAAGATTTCTGGAAGGCTCGTTGATGCATCAAATGCGACTCTTTTTGGAAGTTGCACGTATCAAGAAAGCGCTATCTCAATCATCTATAAACCAATTGCAGGGGAGCGCCCTCTTTGGGATTTCGCAGAAGGTAACCTCGCATCTCGCGAATATGCCAGCTACCTAATCTCAGAACTCCTTGGTTGGAACCTCATACCTGTCACAATTCTGCGGGATGGACCCTTCGGCGAGGGCATGGTTCAGCAATGGATAGATATCGACGAGAGTATTGATCTGGCGCTCTTCTATCGCACCGATGACTCACGCCTGCGACGCTTGGCGCTCTTTGATGCGGTAATTAACAACACCGATAGAAAGATTGGCCATCTACTTCCAACGCAAGATGGACGACTCCTTGGCTGTGATCACGGAGTTACATTCCATGAGGAAGATAAGTTACGAACAGTCTTGTGGCAATGGGCGGGTTTGCCCCTAGATGAGAGCGAGAAGGCTGATCTTCGAAAGCTCTTGAGTACGTTAGAGAATGAAGAGATAGAGATTGCGCAACTGATTACAGAGATTGAATTCCAGGCGCTCTTGGCGCGAATAGAGAAATTGCTTAGTACTTCTGAATTTCCTTCACCCAGTGAAGATTGGCCGGCAGTGCCTTGGCCGCCCTTCTAAAGTAAGGTTTGTTCATGCGTTCATGGCCAACGGTATACATCCCTAATCTTTCTGAGCGCTTTAGACTTCCACCGCTTTCACTCTTTAACTCAAGCGATGCAGCGCTCAATGTTGTTCCACAGCAAGATGCCTATCGAATCTACGTATGCGGCATCACGCCCTATGACGCTACACATCTCGGGCACGCCGCCACTTACCTCACCTTCGATCTCATCATCCGTTATCTCAAGGCAACTGGTTCGGATGTTAAGTTCGTTCAGAATGTTACCGATATTGATGATCCATTATTTGAACGAGCCGATCGTGATGGAGTTGATTGGAAAGCGCTGGGTGATTCTCAGATCGATCTCTTCCGTGGCGATATGAGCGATTTGCACGTGATACCCCCTGATCACTACATCGGCGTTGTTGAAGCTATGCCACTTGTTATCGATGCAGTCGCGAAATTAGATGAGAAGAAGAGCACCTACTCAGTCCAAGGCGATAAGTACTTCCGAGTCCACGCAGATCCCCATTTTGGAGAACGTTCTCATCTCAATGAGAGCGATGCGTTGAAGATTTTTGCCGAACGTGGCGGAGATCCTCAAAGAGATGGAAAAGAGCATCCTTTAGATGCTTTGGTCTGGCTCACGTCTAAGCCACAACAACCAACCTGGCCAAGTAATTTTGGTAGTGGAAGGCCGGGCTGGCATATCGAGTGCAGCGCGATCGCCCTTCACTATTTGCAGCCTGACCCTGATGCAGAGTTCTCACTCGATATCCAAGGGGGAGGATCAGATCTCATATTCCCTCACCACGAAATGTCTGCGGCGCAGAGCGCTGTGATGACTGGTAAACCATTCGCACGACATTACGTCCATGCCGGAATGATTGGCCTCGATGGCGAGAAGATGAGCAAGTCTCTTGGCAATCTTGTATTTGTTTCAAAGTTGATTTCTCAAGGGGTCAATCCAATGGCCATTCGCTGGGCACTTCTCAATCGACGCTATCGCGAAGATGCGATGTGGAGCCAGACGATATTGAATGAATCCGTTCTGGCTATCGATAGATTGCAGCTGAATTTGGCAAAGATGGAGGTGGCTCCCACCGATATTGTCATCAGCCAGATAATTAGTGCACTCTCTGAAGATCTAGATACCGAACGGGCGCTACGGGTTCTCTCGAGTTGGATGGATGAAACAGAGGCGGGTGCGAGCGGTGGAAACGCTGGAGAACTTTCCCGAGCGCTAGATACGCTCTTAGGAATCGCGCTCTAAGGACTACTTATCAGTCTGCCTTCTTAAGAATCTCTCTAGCTCTCGCGCAATTGACTCACCTGTTGCTTCAGGTAAATCGACAGCATCTTTACTCTCTTCTAACGCCTTCACATACTCGGCGACATCGGTATCTTCCTTCGCCAGTTCAGTTACCTCTGTCTCCCATTCGAGTGCATCATCAGGGAGCTCACCTTGAGGGATAGAAACTTCGAGGAAATCTTCTAGAGCGTTGACAAGGGCGAGCGAAGCCTTCGGTGAAGGTGAGTTTGATGCGTAATGGGGGATAGCTGCCCATAAAGATATGGCGTCGATTCCGCGGCGGATGCAGGCATCCTGAATAACTCCAAGGATTCCCGTTGGTCCCTCGTACTTGCTGATCTCGACACCTAGACGCTTTGCAATATCTGGATGAGCTCCGCTGCCACTAACGGTGATGGGTCTGGTGTGCGGAGTATCTGCCAACATTGAGCCGAGAGTGATGACTAGATCAACCTCGCAATCATCGGCTAAATCCAATAAGTCGGAAGAGAAAGTTTTCCATTTCATGGATGGTTCAACACCGCGAACAACGATGAAATCATGGTCAAGTGATGGAGTTGCCAGAGCAAAGACTTGAGTTCCAGGCCAGGTGAGATTTCGAATGCTTGAGTCATCGACATAGACCATCGGGCGATTAACCTGAAAGTCATAGAACTCTTCCGGATCAACTTCAGCGATGAGTTCGGGAACAACATCAAATTCAGGGTCAGTCCAACAGCCAAGTAAGTGAGAGGCTGCACCAGATGCTGCTTCTCCTGCATCATTCCAACCTGAGAAGGCGATAACCATCACGGGTGAGCGCAGAACTGGAATTTTCAGAATCTCCATATCGATACCTTAGGGTAACCTGCGCTCTGTGACGAGAGATAAGAGCCATAGCAACCCTGGCCTTCTTCGTCAGGCTTTAGCCCACAGGACCGTTATCGCCGATGGCGCAATGGGTACGATGTTGCAAGCCGCCGATCCATCTCTAGAAGATTTTCAAAACCACGAAGGCTGCAATGAGATTCTCAACGTCACCCGACCTGATCTCGTGCGTTCAGTGCATGATGCCTACCTCGAAGTAGGCGTTGACGCGATTGAGACAAATACCTTCGGCGCCAATTGGGCAAATCTTGCTGAATACGGAATTGAAGATCGAATCTACGAACTGGCCTTTGCGGGCGGAAAGATTGCGCGCGAGGCTGCTGATGCTTTTAGTACGCCTGACAAACCACGCTTCGTACTTGGCTCCCTAGGTCCCGGAACAAAACTTCCCAGCCTTGGCCACACCTCATATCAAAAGTTGAAAGATGCTTATTACACAGCGTCAAAGGGTTTAGTGGATTCAGGAAGCGATGCGCTCCTGATTGAAACAACGCAGGATCTATTACAAGCAAAAGCTGCGGTAAATGGTGCTCGTCTCGCAGTGACTGAATCAGGTCGCGATGTCATTGTTATCGCGCAGGTAACTGTTGAAACAACTGGAACCATGTTGTTGGGTTCTGAAATTGGGGCGGCGCTTAACGCTCTTGAGCCACTTAATATTGACTTGATTGGATTGAACTGCGCAACAGGACCCGCAGAGATGTCGGAACATTTGCGATACCTCTCGAAGAATTCACACACTGCTATCTCAGTGATGCCTAATGCGGGCTTGCCGCTGCTTGGACCAAAAGGCGCCGAGTACCCACTTGGACCTGAAGAGTTAGCCACTGCGCTCGAGACATTTGTTAATGACTATGGCATCACTTTGATCGGTGGTTGCTGCGGAACCACTCCGGCCCACCTTGCTGCTGTCGTCAATCGACTTGCCGGACGCGGTGTGAAGAAGCGTGCCATAGAGATTGAGCCAGGTGCTTCATCTCTTTATCAATATGTGCCCTTTAGGCAAGATAAGACTTATCTAGCAATCGGTGAGCGCACAAATGCCAACGGCTCTCGCGCCTTTAGAGATGCTCTCGTCGCAGAAGATTGGTCTACCTGTGTAGAGATTGCCCGCGATCAAATTCGAGATGGCGCACACATGCTCGATCTCTCTGTTGATTACGTCGGTCGCGATGGCGTCAGAGATATGACTGAGATTGCATCGCGTTTTGCGACATCATCTACCTTGCCAATTGTTCTCGATTCGACTGAGCCAGCTGTTCTGAAGGCAGGACTCGAATCACTTGGCGGACGATGCATTATTAATTCGGTCAATTATGAAGATGGCGATGGACCAACTTCTCGATTCGCACGCATCATGCCGCTGGTTCAGGAACATGGCGCATCAGTAGTGGCGCTCACCATCGACGAAGAAGGACAAGCGCGAACTGCTGAATGGAAGCTACGTGTAGCGCGTCGACTGATTAAGGATTTGACCGAGAACTGGGGAATGCACGTAGGCGATATTTTGATCGACACCCTTACCTTCCCAATCGCAACGGGGCAAGAAGAGACTCGTCGTGATGGACTTGAGACAATTTCTGCAATCAAAGCGCTGAAGGAAGAGTTCCCTGAAGTGCAGACCACTCTCGGAGTCAGCAACGTTTCTTTTGGGCTAAATCCTGCAGCGCGCGTTGTGCTCAACTCTGTCTTCCTGCACGAATGTGTGGAAGCGGGTCTTGATTCAGCGATTGTTCACCCTTCAAAAATTACTCCCATGGCTCGCATCGATGCCCGTCAGAAAGAGGTAGCCCTCGACCTGATCTACGATCGCCGCACCTTTGACGGCGAAGATTGCACATATGACCCTCTCAGTGAATTCCTCCAACTCTTTGAAGGTGTTGAACTAGCCGCCTCAAGAAATATTCGCGCCTCTGAACTTGCTGCCTTGCCGCTGAAGCAACGCCTTGAGCGTCGCATCATTGATGGTGAAAAAGTGGGTCTGACCGATGATTTAGATACTGCGATGGCTGAGGGGATTAAGCCGCTAGCAATCATCAATGATCATCTGCTTGAAGGTATGAAAGAAGTAGGAGAGCTATTCGGTAGGGGCGAGATGCAGTTGCCATTCGTCCTACAGAGCGCTGAGGTAATGAAATCAGCGGTTGCCTATCTCGAACCTCATATGGAGAAAACCAGTGATGCGGGGCGCGGCAGAATGCTGCTTGCGACTGTCAAGGGAGATGTCCACGATATTGGAAAAAACTTGGTTGACATTATTCTTTCAAATAACGGCTATCAAGTTGTCAACATCGGAATTAAGCAGACTATTAACCAGATTATTGATGCTGCGCAAGAGAATGAAGTAGATGCTATTGGAATGTCTGGGTTGCTTGTGAAATCTACAGTCATCATGAAAGAGAACTTGGAGGAGTTAACTTCTCGAGGGCTGGATCAGAAGTGGCCAATTGTTCTTGGGGGAGCAGCACTGACGCGTGCTTTCGTAGAACAAGATCTAGCAGGTGTATTCCCGGGTGAAGTTCGTTACGCACGTGATGCCTTTGAAGGTCTACGTCTAATGGATGCAATCATGGCGGTTAAACGAGGCGATGAAGGCGCTGCACTACCTGCGCTTCGCGAAAGAAGAGTAAAAGCAGTATCACGTCTTGATGAACCAACAGAGATAGATACCGTTCGCAGCGATGTAGCAGTGGATGTTGATATTCCAAAGGCTCCATTCTTTGGCTCACGTATTGTGAAAGGTATTCCACTCGCTGACTATGTCGGCATGCTCGATGAACGCGCACTCTTTATGGGTCAATGGGGGCTCAAGGGCGCACGCGGTGAGTACGAAGCGATGGCTGAGACTGAAGGTCGTCCTCGCCTTCGCGCACTTCTCAATGAAGTTCAATCTAAGGGTTGGCTGGAAGCAGCTGTTGTTTATGGATATTTTCCATGCGTCTCCGAGGGAAATGATCTAGTCATTCTGCATCACGAAGGTCCTGAGAAAGGAAAGGAGCGCGTGCGCTTCTCATTCCCACGACAGAGACGAGATCGCAGACTCTGTCTTTCAGACTTCTTCGCCTCTCGTGAATCAGGAAAGGTAGATGTCGTTGCCTTCCATGTAGTCACTATGGGGAATACAGTCAGTAAGGCGGCGAACGAACTCTTTGCGGCTAACGCTTATCGCGAATATCTCGAACTTCACGGTTTATCGGTACAGCTCACAGAAGCTTTGGCAGAACATTGGCACGCTCGCATTCGCGAAGAGATGTCTGTTCGTGGCGATGATGCGCCAGATATTCAGGGCATTCTCGATCAAGGTTACAGAGGATCTCGTTACTCATTTGGATATCCGGCCTGCCCCGATATTGAACAGCAGACTCAGTTGTGCGAACTGCTCGAGCCAGGCCGTATCGGCGTAGAGCTATCTGAGGAGTTCCAACTTCACCCAGAGCAATCTACCTCTGCGATTATTGTCCATCATCCAGAAGCAAAGTACTTCAACGCTAATTAGTCGTTAAGGCTTTACATGCGCAGGGCAGATTGTCTTAAAGAAGCACCAGTCACAGAGACGTGACTTTTTCGTTGGAAAGTGATTCGTCTCAATCGCAGTGAGAATTTCAGCACCGATATTTTTTAGAATCTTCTCGGTAGAAAGCAGTTGAGCTTCAGTGGGTGAACTCTTCACTAACTGTGAATCTCCGAGATAGATCAGCTGCAGCAGCGAGGGGAGTACTCCTTCGTTCTGCCAGTAGAGGAGGGCATAGACGCGCAGTTGAAAGAGCGCCTTCTCTTCCCAGCCAGGCTTGGGTGATTTACCTGTCTTGTAATCAACGATGCGAACTTGTCCGGTTGGTGCAACATCGATGCGGTCGACATACCCATGAAGATACATCTCATCACTCAAATTTCGCTCTAAATGCAATTCGCGGTAGGTCGATTCAAAGGTATGCGGCTGTTCTAACATAAAGTAATTTTGCAAGAGTGAGGTTGCGCGATCCATCCACTCTTTCTCATCTAGAACCAAGGTGGAGAGTTCTGGTTTTTCTGTCAGTGCTTCTTGCCAGCGAATAGGCAGTGCCGCGCGGGCCGAATCTATAGTTCGCTCTGCTGCAGGGAGCTCAAAAAGGTCTTCCAAAACTGCATGCACGAGTTTTCCTCGCTCAGCATCGATGCTAGGCGGTTCGGGTAGCTGATCAATCGCGCGATATTTATAGAGTTGCGGACAGTTGGTGAAATCGTTGATTCGACTGGGGGATAACCGCAACATCTCCATTGTGCGCACGATACAGCGCAGCCCTGAACAAAGGCGCCGCCTTTCACCTAAGATGCCACCTGTGTCTACTCCAGGTTTCTTCCAAATTGGCGATCGCGTTCAACTGACTGATCCAAAGGGAAAGTTATACAGCTTCACAATTACGCCCGGTAAGGAGTGGCACACTCATAAAGGCTGGATTAACCATGATGACTTGGTTGGCCTGCCCGAGGGTTCAGTGGTCTCAACTACTGCTGGGTTAAAGTTCACAGCCTTCATCCCACTTCTTGCTGATTACGTTCTCTCGATGCCTCGCGGTGCAACAATTGTCTATCCTAAGGATGCAGCGATGATTATCGGAGTTGCTGATATCTATCCGGGATCTCGAGTTCTTGAAGCTGGGGTTGGAAGTGGCGCTCTTACTCTCTCCCTTCTTCGCGCCGTCGGAGCTGAAGGCAGTGTTCACTCTGTCGAAAGACGCGATGATTTTGCCGAAAATGCGACAGCAAATGTTGTGAATTACTTTGGAGAAAAGCCAAAGAATTGGCGTCTCGATGTTGGCTCGTTGCAAGATCAAGAGTTATCAACACAGTACGACCGAGTAATTCTCGACATGCTCGCCCCTTGGGAGTGCGTAGCAAAGGCTGCGGAAGTTCTTAGACCTGGTGGAGTTTTTCTCGCATATGTAGCAACTACGACTCAACTATCTGCGACAGCGGAAGCGCTTAAGGAAGATGGCCACTTCACAGAGCCAGAGAGTTCCGAAACTATTGTTCGAGGCTGGCACCACGAAGGTTTAGCGGTGCGCCCACAACAGAGAATGATTGGCCATACTGGATTTCTGATTCAGAGCAGGCGCATGGCGCCCGGAGTAGATGTATTGGCACGAAGACGTCGACCAGCAAAGGGCGCATACGGTGTCCCGGAAGAGTGAGAGGCTCATCAATCTCACCATTGCGCTCTTAGCAACGAAGAGATTCATCACCAAATCAGAGTTGTTTGAGACCGTTGAGGGCTATGAAGGTAGCGCTGAATCCAAAGAGAGAATGTTCGAGCGAGATAAGGATGATCTGCGCTCACTTGGAATAGAGATTGAAGTCGGATCCTTTGACCCACTCTTTAACGATGAAGCTGGATATCGCATCAAGCAAGAGAAATACCAACTCGACCTTGGCGAAGTAACTGCTCTTGAAATCTCACTCTTATCTCTGGCGGCAACAGCCTGGCAAGGCGCCTCTCTAGATGATGCTGCCCAACGGGCGCTCGTGAAGTTGCATTCACTGGGGATTGCAGTTGATGACGCAAATTTGCTTGACTCTGTCCCTGCCTTCTCTGACGCGGGCTTAGACCTGCCAATGATTACGCGAGCTATCGCTGAACATCAAATACTTGAGTTCACATACCGGAACTTTGATTTGTCAGAGGATGAAAGACGCATTGTGCCCATTGGGCTGTCGACTCGTTCAGGTCTTTGGTATTTCACTGGGGTCGATCAAAGTATTGAAGAGATTCGTACCTTTCGCTTTGATCGCGTGATTGGAAACTTTGTTACCAAACGAGGACCGAAGGACTTTGAAACTCCGGAGAATTTTGACTCCAAGCGAATCTTTGAAACGCTAAGTAACACAGGCGCCGTTATTGATGTCCGTCGCGGCAAGGGCGCCTCCTTACGAGCGCTAGCATCATCGACGAAACCTTTAGGGGAATGGGATCAGATTCAAGTACCGATCCTGGATATGAAGAGCCTTGCCGCTTTAGTTCTCTGGCACGGAGACGATGTCTACGTTCAATCACCGCCTGAGCTACGCGAAATCATTATCGAAAGCCTCAAAGATTTGGCCCGGGCACATGATTAAGAAGGATGCAAGAAAGGCGACCAACCCTCTAGAGCACACTGCTCGACTGCTTGATCTTGTTCCCTACATCAATACGCACCAGGGAATCTCGCTTGTGGATCTGGCTGAAGTTTTCGAAGTCTCCACGGACCAGATGGCGAGTGACTTAACGACGCTATGGATGTGCGGTCTTCCCGGCTACACACCGCTAGAACTCATGGATCTGGATTTTGAATCTGGTTATGTCACGATTAGAAATGCGCCCACACTGGCAAGGCCTCGCTCCATCACGCATGAAGAGGGCGTTGCGCTAGTGCTTGGACTAGATGTGTTGCGTTCGACAATAGCTACTGAGAGAGCAGATCTGATCGAGGCAATTAGCTCACTCTCACATCGAATTGCCGACCTAATTAATCTTCCTTCAGCGCTATCAGCAACCAGTAATTTCAAGCCACAAGTAAAGACTCTAATCACTGAGGCAATTGCTCAGCGAGGTGGACTGAAAATCTCATATCACTCGCTCTACAAAGATGAGATTTCATCGAGAGTAATCCTTCCGCTGGAAATAATCGAGAGCCAGGGATATCTGTATTTACATGCCTACTGCTATGCGGCGCTTGATTTTAGACATTTCCGAGTGGATAGAATTCAGTCAGCCGAAAGCGCTGACGTTGAACGACCATCGAGTGCGCCAGCCCAAACTCCAGAGAAAATTGATTTCGAGTTGAAGGTAGTCAGACCCACAAGAGATGTTGCTGAACGTTTCGAGCATGGTGATTTACAAACGGGAGATATCTTTAAAGGATCATCCTTTTCACAACATTGGATCGCGCGATCTGTCTCGGCCGCCGGTGGGGCAGTGGAGCTGCTCTCACCCGCAGAAATCCGAAGTGAAATCGCAAACAGGGCGCAATCGATACTCAATCGTTATCAGGCTTAACTTCCCCGCCTACCCATTCAAAGGGTCCTGGTGTAATCTTGGGTCAAATCTGACGTTAAGGGGTTCACAAGATGAATTTAGGTCCAAGAGAAATCGTCATCCTGCTTGTTGTTGTGCTGGTTCTTTTCGGTGCAAAGCGTCTTCCTGATTCTGCCCGTTCTCTCGGCCGTTCCATGCGAATCTTTAAGAGTGAGATGAAAGAGATGAAGGCCGACGATTCTGTAATTGAAGAAGACGGCAAAAAAGAGAAGTAATCTGATGGCATCTTCACCACAAGGACAGATGCCGCTCATCGACCACTTACGAGAACTCAGAAAACGAGTCCTTAGTTCTGCAATCGCAATCGTCGTGGCTTTTGGTGGGGGATGGTATTTTTACAATTCAATCATCGTGACCTTAGCTAAACCTGTCTGTGACCTTCGAGCTGCTCAAGCATCAGGTGCGGAAAGCTGTGGCGCGCTTTATATAAGCGGCGTCTTGGGGCCACTCGATCTGCAGATCAAGGTAGCTCTCATGACGGCAGTTATCGTCTCTGCTCCATTCTGGCTCTATCAACTGTGGGCATTCATCGCTCCTGCTCTCCATAGAAAAGAGAAGAGAAATAGCGTTCTCTTTGTAACAGCTGCGACGCCTTTCTTCGTTATGGGAGCAGCACTTGGTTACTTGATCCTCCCGGTTGCTATCACTGCACTCTTTGGATTTACTCCTGACGCGGTCAGTAACTTAGTTCGTTTCGATGATTATCTAAATTTTGTTTTGAGGCTTATTTTACTCGTTGGTCTCGCCTTTGAGCTTCCAATTTTTCTTCTCACCTTCAACCTCATCGGTTTTCTACGAGGCAGCACAATTTTAAAACCTTGGCGCGCTTGGATATTCTCTATCTGCCTCGTCGTAGCTGCCTTTTCACCAACGGCGGATCCGCTCAGCATGGTTCTGCTCTCTGCGCCACTCATTCTGTTTTACTTCATGGCAGGTGGAATAGCACTTCTGGTAGACAGGAAACGCGATAAAAAAGCTGAAGCGATAGAAACTCGCAGCACGCAGATTGACGCACCAACCTCAATCAATGAATAGCCGATAGGGTCGTCCCATGTGGGCGATCGCAATCAATCCTCAGTCTGGTCGCGGTAAGGGTTCGCTAGTGGGCCAAGAAGTTGTTGAGTACTTTTCAAAGCGCCAGATTCAATATCGTACTTTCTCAGGTGCTACCGCTGAACAACTTAAGCGAGATCTCGAGAGCTTCCTGAACACCAAGGAGTGCCAGGGGGTTATTAGCGTTGGGGGAGACGGATTGGCGCATCTAGTACTCCAATTGGTAGTCCCTAGAAAAATTCCCTTTGCTCCAATGCCAGCGGGGACCGGCAATGACATAGTCAGAACGCTGGGATGGTCTCTCGATGACATCACCTCTTACCTGGATCGGGTTACCCAAGAGAATCCGCAACCCATTGATTTAGGAAATGTTGATTCAGAATGGTTCGCTGCCATCTTAAGTACAGGCTTTGATTCAGTCGTTAATGAACGAGCAAACTCGCTCTCTTGGCCTAAGGGTCCACAACGTTACAACGTAGCTATCGCAATGGAGTTACCGAGATTTGCGCCGCTGCGTTATGAAATCGAGCTAGATACAGAGAAGATTTCGACAGAGGCAATGTTGATCGCCATAGGTAATGGTCGCTCCTATGGCGGCGGCATGTATGTATGCCCACAGGCTCAACTCAACGATGGCCTCTTCGATGTCATGATTCTTGAGCCTGTCAGCAAGGTCGAGTTCCTTAAAGTCTTTCCCAAGGTCTACTCAGGTTCACATATTTCTCATCCAAAGGTAAAGATGATGCGCAGCTCCAAGGTGAAACTCACAGCGAAGGCAATTGCTTACGCAGATGGCGAGAGAATAGGGTCTGCACCGATCTCGGCTGAATGCATTCGAGGGGCTGGGTTAACGTGGAGTCTGTAGCTACCCCTGCAGAGAGATACGCCGCAGCGAAGAAGAGAGGAACCCATCCTCTTACAACTGAATTCATCAGCCAATTTGAATTTGGGTTTGATGAGTTTCAAATCCAAGCCTGCCAAGCTGTCGAAGATGGCAAGGCTGTTCTTGTAGCCGCACCCACTGGAGCCGGAAAGACAGTCGTAGGCGAGTTTGCTGCATTCTCTTCGCTCTCACGTGGGAAGAAATGCTTCTACACAACTCCCATAAAGGCGCTCTCAAATCAGAAGTACTTTGAATTTGTAGAACGCTTTGGTGAAGATCGAGTTGGGCTTCTCACCGGAGATACCAACATCAACTCCGATGCCGATGTGCTGGTGATGACGACAGAGGTGCTTCGCAACATGCTCTATGCCAACTCGTCTACCCTCACTAATCTCGGCTCGGTAGTGATGGATGAGGTTCACTATCTAGCAGATAAGTTCAGAGGTGCGGTCTGGGAAGAAGTTCTCATCCATCTTATGGAGAGCGTTCAAGTTATTTCACTCTCTGCAACGGTATCTAACGCAGAAGAGTTCGGTGAATGGCTCGGTGAGGTGCGGGGGAGTACTGAAGTCATAGTCTCTGAGATACGTCCTATTCCGCTCTATCAACACGTTCTCATCGGCAATCGCCTGATTGATCTCTTTGTTGAACCAGGGAGAGTTAATCCTGAAATTCTTGGTCTCGAACGCGAAGCTCTGCGCCGAGTGAAGTCACCCCGTGGTCGTCGCGATAGATATGGTGACACCGAAATTCGCCTGACTCGGGCAGATATCATTGATAAGTTGCAGCGCGAAAATCTGCTTCCAGCAATTACCTTTATCTTCTCAAGAGCTGGTTGTGATGCGGCTGTTAAGCAGTGTTTGCAAGCGGGTATTAAGTTAACGAGCGCCGAAGAGCGTCTGGAGATAATCACTACAGCGCAGAGATACACCCAGAACTTAGCGGAAGAGGATCTAGAGGTTCTCGGATATCGCGATTGGTTACTCGCTTTAGAACGTGGAATTGCCGCACACCATGCCGGCCTTCTTCCTAGTTTTAAGGGAGCGGTTGAAGATCTCTTTAAACGCGGTTTAGTAAAGGCGGTCTTCGCAACCGAGACGCTTGCGCTGGGAAT
>CAZSWE010000004.1:0-25943 GCA_964610715.1 uncultured Candidatus Planktophila sp. | reverse complement strand
TTGTTGCGATTGTTGAATATCTCAACCTTGGGGCTCAGGCGACAACTGCAGAAGTCATCTTCACCGTCTTTACCGTTGTTGTAGGTTGTGTCTCTTTCAGCGGATCGATCATCACCTTTATGAAGCTACAAGAGTTGATGACTACACGCCCTGTTGTATTCCCTGGCGGACGTTTTGTTATTGCTGCAACCTTGGCTGCCACGCTCGGAGTCTCTGTCTGGGTCGTCGTGGCTCTCGGAACTACACCTCTATTAGTACTTGCAGTGCTCTCACTTATCTTCGGTGTGCTCTTCGTACTTCCAGTTGGTGGCGCAGATGTGCCGATCGTGATCTCACTTCTAAACGCATTTACTGGTCTGACCGTTGCAGCAAGTGGTTATGTGCTTTCTTCAACGCTTCTCATCATCGCCGGAACTCTCGTCGGAGCATCCGGAACCATCCTCACCCGCTTGATGGCAGAGGCAATGGGACGTTCACTCTTTGGAACTCTCTTCGGTGCATTTACTGCAAAGCCACAAGAAGCATCAGGGTCGGCAGAAGAACGTCCAGTTCGTTCCGGTTCTGCTGATGACGTTGCAATTCTTCTTAACTACGCACGACGCGTTGTTATCGTTCCTGGCTTTGGCCTCGCTGTTGCACAGGCGCAGCACACAGTGCGCGAACTCGCTGACTTAATGCTCTCTAAGGGAATTGATGTTGCATACGGTATCCACCCAGTTGCAGGTCGCATGCCAGGACATATGAACGTGCTTCTTGCAGAAGCAAATGTTCCTTACGATCAGCTAGCTGAGATGGATGAAGTGAATCCAACTTTTGGTCAGACAGATGTTGCAATTGTTATTGGTGCAAACGATGTTGTGAACCCTGCAGCGCAGACAACTCCAGGATGTCCTATCTATGGAATGCCAATTCTTGAAGTAAATAACGCTGCCAACATCATTTTCCTCAAGCGCTCGATGCGCCCAGGATTTGCTGGTATCGAGAATGAACTTCTCTATGATCCAAAGACAATGCTCTTGTTCGGTGATGCCAAGGCATCTCTGACAAAAGTTGTCTCTGCGCTCAAAGCTCTTTAATGAGAGCCCTCTAACTATCCCTCTTGCAGGGTCGTTGGAGCGTTGTGAACGTCCAGTGGCGTGGCCGGGCCCTTGGCATCTTCCTTGTAAATAGCCGGAATTGAGCCCAAGAGACCTTTTTGGAAATCTTCAAAAGCCTGCAGTACTTCGCGCTTTGTGTTCATGACAAATGGACCCATCCAAGCGACAGGCTCTTTGATTGGCTGGCCACCAAGAATAAAGAGTTCAAGGTTTGGTGAACGTGATTCTTGTTGCGCAGCAGCGCGAACGACGATGGCATCGCCTTCACCAAAGACTGTCAACTGTCCCATTGAAACTGGACGTTGTTCATCACCAACAAATCCATGTCCAGACATTGCGTAGACAAGTGCGTTGTAATCCTTGCGCCATGGCAGACGAAGTTCCGCGCCGGGTGCGACAGTTGCGTGAATCAAAGTAATCGGTGTTTGTGTTGAACCAGGACCCACATGTCCATCGAGTTCGCCAGCAATAATGCGAATCAGGGAACCACCATCTGGAGTTGAGATCAGCGCAACATCGTTTGCTCGAACATCCTGATATGCAGGTGGTAGCCACTTCTTTGCAGCTGGAAGATTGACCCATAGTTGGAAGCCGTGGAATAAACCACCTGACATCACCAAATGCTCTGGGGGAGTTTCAATATGAAGAACTCCACCACCTGCGGTCATCCACTGTGTATCTCCGTTAGAGATTGTTCCACCGCCTCCATTGGAATCTTTGTGATCGAAGATGCCATCAATAATGTAAGTAACAGTTTCAAAACCGCGATGTGGATGCCAAGGAGTTCCCTTAGGTTCACCTGGCGCGTATTCAACTTCACCCATCTGATCCAAATGAATAAATGGATCCAGGAGCGCTAAATCAACTCCTGCAAATGCGCGACGAACTGGAAAGCCTTCACCTTCATAACCTTGCGGCGCAGTTGTAATGCTCTGCACGCGTCGTGCACGTAGCTGTGTTGCATCGCTGATGCGAGGCAAGATAGTGATGTCACTGACTGTTACTGCTGGCACGGAAGGCTCCGAATCTCGAACGTTATAGTCGAAAGGTAGTTGAACTTTCAACTACCTGCAACTCTAGATTGGCTCGCCCACAGGCCTGGCAGGGGTGAAATAGCGCTTGCCGAGCGGTGAGGTCCATGTACATGAGCCATCAGGGAAGCTTTCGATCTGCCACCCATCATGAGTTTTCAAGCGATGGTGTCTTCGACAGAGAGCGCCAATATTGTCAGGAGATGTTGCACCTCCGTTCTCCCAACTTTGGGCGTGATCGAGATCAGAGAGAAGCGCCGATCGACGACATCCCGGAAAGCGACAGGTGCGATCGCGGGCAATCAGAAAATCTTTCAGTGCCTGTGGCGGTTGATAACTTTCACGACCAAAGTCGAGCAAGTTTCCGCTCTGCGGCTCGGTGATAAATCGCTTCCAATTGGCATCACTTGCTAGGTGGCGCGCAACAGATGCAGGAATTGCTCCGTAACCGGCTAGTTGTCCAGGATTTTCAGCGAGTCCAAGAAGTGTTGGTAGATCTACAGTGACATTAACGGTCAGTGGGCGACGGTGTGCCGCAACAGTGGAAGAGAGATCGCTGAGGACAGTTGCACAGATAGCTGTCAGAGCATCTGCGCGCTTTTGATCCGCCGTCCGGTTGGGTTCGTTTCTGGTAACGCTAGCTTCGCTCTGGTTCTGACGCAAGATAAAAGCTTCGATGGAGTTGATAACAATCTGCGCATCGGCAGCAGGAAGAATTGCAACAACGGTAGACATACCATCGGCATCGTTGTAACAAGAGACGCGACGAAGTGATTGTGCTTTGGTAACCGTCTCTTCAAACTCTTCCGGAGCCATCTTGGCAATCTGAGTGCGCACTAAATTCGCCACCTGTCCTGGGGTATGAAACTCTGCATAGGACAGTGCGCGTGCTTCAATGTGGAGAATTGTTGACTCTGGAGCGCCATCACGAATTGCAAATGCAGTCTCGCGTGCAATAACTGTGGCATGTGCAGATGAGATTTCGCCAGTGGCTAGCGCCGAACAAGTCTGTGGCAAGTTATTGACAAGGGTACGAGCGATATCGATACGTGATTGCGCAGTAGCTGGAGCTAACCGCAGCGCAGTTGAGATATCTTCGCGCTCTGCTTCATCTACTCCAGCCAACGCTCCGTCACCAATAGATGGTGTAAATCCGGCAACAGCTGTAATTGCACGTTGCTTGAGGGCATAGAGCCAGCCATCTTGTCGCTCGAGAGCTGAGAGATAGTCGATGCGATCGCTAGGTGAGAGCGCAAAGGGGTCTAACTGTTCTAATTGGAGCATTGTCTGAGCACAGGGAAGCGCAGTAAGAAGGCGCGCAACAGTTGCAGATGCTTCTTCTACATCGTGGAGCTTGGCTGTTGTCATAGGAGCATCATGAAAGTAGGCGCTGACAAACGAGAGTTAGCGCAGGCGCAAAGGGGAGCACGGCTGTGGAAAAGAAAAATAAATCTGGAATTTTGTGAGCAAAAGAGAGGTTTTTCTTACTGTGGGTAGCCGCGTTAGAATGCCTACGTGAACAAGCACGCTCCGAAGCTCAATAAGGTGGTTCTGTACTACTGCTTTACGCCTATTGCAGACCCAGAAGCGATGCGTCTCTGGCAGAAACAGCTCTGCGAAACTTTAAATCTCAAAGGCAGAATTTTGATTTCTCCCCACGGAATTAACGGAACCGTCGGCGGAGAAATGGCCGATGTAAAGAAGTATGTGCGCGAAACTCGCCGCTACGAAGGTTTTAAGAAGATGGTCTTTAAATGGTCAGATGGAACCGGAGAAGAATTCCCTCGCCTTCGCGTAGTTGTTAAGGAAGAACTCGTGGCATTCGGAAATCCTGGTGAAATTCAAGTAGATAAGAATGGCGTTGTGGGTGGCGGAGTCCATCTTCGCCCAGATCAAGTAGATGAACTAGTTAAAGAGCGTGGCGACGAGGTTGTCTTCTTTGATGGTCGCAACGCATACGAAGCAAAGATCGGAAAGTTTAAGAATGCAGTCGTTCCTGATGTCAGCACATCACGCGACTTTGTTAAAGAAATTGAGAGCGGCAAGTATGACTATCTCAAAGATAAGCCAGTAGTCACATATTGCACGGGCGGAATTCGCTGCGAAATTCTCTCTGTTGTTATGAAAAATCGTGGCTTCAACGAGGTCTACCAAATTGATGGTGGCATCGTGAAATATGGCGAACGATTTGGCGATGAAGGTGATTGGGAAGGTTCGCTCTATATCTTTGACGATCGCATGGCGATGGATTTCTCAGATAAGGCGAAAGTTATTGGTGAATGCGATAAGTGCAGCGCACCCACAAAGTCATTTAGAAATTGCAATACCGCTTCATGTCACCAACTCATCTTGCTCTGCGATTCATGTGCCGATCTTCCATCAAATCTAAGTTGCACACACGATCCGGCAAGAAACCGCGACTCCGAACTAGTCGGTTAACGCATGATTTGGTGGCCGAGTGAAATTCCAACTCTTACCTATGGCCTGATAACTCTCCGGCCCAGTACCGAATCTGACATTGATAATATCTTTCAGGCTTGTCAGGACCCACTGATTCCAACTTTCACAACTGTTCCAAGCAACTACACAATCGATCACGCAATTGAATTCGTGCGCTCTGACCCATTTAGCCTTGCAGAAAGACGCGAACTTCGCTTTGTGATTGAGCACGGAAATGGTGGAAATCAAAAGTTTGCTGGAGTTATCTCCCTACACACAATAAATATCAAAAATCACACAGCTGAAATTGGTTATTGGATTGAGAAATCAATGCGAGGTAAGGGAATCGGCACAACGGCTACGATGATGATTTCTGATTATGGTTTCGCAACTCTTGGTTTTCGCCGCATTGATGGCTTGGTAGATGTCGATAATGAGGCTTCACAGAAAGTTCTCATGAAAGCAGGCTTTGAAAGAGAAGGAATCTTGCGCAACAAGGTCACACGTGAGGACGGTCGGCAGATTGATATGGCACTCTTTGCAACGACTCATACAGCTTGGAAGCCGCTTAACCCATAGGAGAAGAACGTGGAATCGCTCGCGCTCGTCGTGGCCATCATTATCTATGGCCTTCTCTTGAGCGGACCACTTTCGCTGGCTCTCTCTTCACGAAGAGCTAAGCGTTTAACTGAACAGCTAGCACTCAAGATTCTGCGCCGAATCGTTATGGGGCTTATCAATTTCTTTGGAATTTCTCTCAGCGTCTTCTTTGTCACCGGGCCATTTCCGATAGGCCTCAAAGTTATCTGCGTTATCTGCTTCTTACTAAATGTCTGGGCGCTCGATCGCGAATACGGCGGATATCTCACCAGTTCTATTAAGAACAAGTTTCGTCGCGATCCCAACGGTCCTTCGGGTCAGAGTTAACTGTCTCGAAATGATTGGGTCTAAGTTATTCAGAGCAGCACTTGCCTCTCTACTCATTCTTGGGATAACTGCGCCAGTTGCAAAGGCTGAGAACACACCACGAAAAATTCTGACGGGGTGGATCCCTTATTACTCAATGAAAACTTCTCTACCGGATGCGCTTAACAATGCGGATATTATTAAGGAGGTAATGCCATTTTGGTATACCCTCAAATACGATGGTAAAAGCAAACTCGCGGTAGTTACCGATCTCTATGCACCTGCCAACCCCAGCGTTCCGATTGATCAACCATTAACTGCGCTAAAGAGCGCAGGCTTCACAATTATTCCAACCATTACTGATGGCATGGCGAAGCTAGGACTGGCAGGGCTCTTAAAGTCACCCGCATCACGCGCACAAATTATCAACGCGCTTATGGAGTTAATACGTAAACATAACTACGACGGTATCGATTTAGATTTTGAAGGTTTCGCCTTTGTCGACGGAAATACAACATGGAAGTCGACCGCTCCGAATTGGGTTGCGCTTGTAAGAGAGCTAAGCGCGGTGCTTAAGGCTGAGAATAAATTGCTCTCTGTTTCGACGCCTTATGTGTGGAATCCAAATGAGAAACAGAAGGGCTATTTTGTCTATGCCTGGGCTGATATTGCGCCCTATATAGATCGTTTGCGCATCATGACTTATGACTACTCTGTTTCTAAAGTTGGTCCCATTGGCCCACTGGCGTGGACAGAACGCACTGTTAAGTATGCAGTTTCCATCATGCCTGCATCGAAGGTATATATCGGAGTGCCTGGTTATGGTCGCGATTGGGTAACGGCTGTCAATGGCGTCTGCCCTGCCAACTTAGCAAATTCTGTGAAAGCTGGAGCAAAGGCTGCGACATTTGTAATGCGCAACGCACTTTCACTAGCTGAAACATATGGAACTACACCAACTTTCAATGAACAATTTGGCGAGAGCACCTTTACTTACCAGAAGACATATAACGGGCAGACCGCAACAGGTCTTGCCACTACTTGTACTGCAACGCGCACTGCCTGGTATCAAGATGCACGTGGCTGGGAAATGCGCGCTGCCATGGTTGATAAGTATCGACTCGGCGGAATCACGGCATGGACTCTTGGAATGCAAGAGCCACTTGCCACCGAATACGTTCGTAACGTTGCTAAGCAGATAGCGCCAGATCGCGTCAGCGTCACATCAGCTATTGATAAGGCGAACGTTGATTATGGCAACCCAATTGTTGTAACCGCAACGTTCTCAATAAAAGATAAGTCACCTGTTGCAAATATCCCAGTTCGTATTGAAGGTAAATCTCCTGGTGAATCCACATGGCGAACGCTGGCAACTGCAACAACGGATATTGAAGGACGAATAGAGAAGGCGGTCATTCTCGGCAAGGCAACCACCGTTCGTGTCTTCTCGGATGCAACATGGGAACGAAGTGAGGGTGTCGGTGCAGAAATTGCAGTGACAGTCAATCGCACGATGACAGTCTCTGTGCCGGGCACAGTGCGCACAAATGAACCGTTGACGCTCACCGGAAGTATCCGCCCACGTTCTGAAGGAGCGATTGTTCAGGTGGAGAAGTTAGTTGGTAAGCAGTGGCAATTAGTTGGTCAACCAGTAACTACTGATGCTCAGGGCGCATTTACTTTCACTCTAGGCGCGCAGCCACGAGGGGTTGCAACTCTTCGCGTTACTGTGCCGGCAGATCTGAACTGGGGAGCAATAAGCAGCCCAACCTTCAATATCATTATCCGGTGATGGTAAAGACTGCGGATAAGATCGAAGAAGAGATCCGGGCAATCTTTTCGGGGGATACGCCTTGGGTCACCATCGTCTGGGATGACCCGGTAAATCTGCAGACTTATGTTGTCTATGTCTTTATGGAGCTCTTTGGTTATTCAAAGGCGCGTGCGACTGAATTAATGTTGCAAGTTCACAATGAGGGCAAGGCAATCGTCTCGACTGGCAGTCGCGAAGAGATGGAGCACGATGTTGCCCGTCTCCATGAATATGGCTTGTGGGCCACGCTGCAACGCGGTGATCAGCTATGACTTCAACCGAAGGCTTTAAGCGCCACGGTGATCATTCTTATATAGCCCAATTTGCAGATAGCGAGAAGGAAGTTCTCCTTAATCTCTGCGAACAAATCATTGAACTCTTGGCTGAACGCACAGACCATGGCCATGATGATCCACTGGCTGCGATGGTTGGTATTACTTCTCATGATTCTCCACCCGAAGATGAAGTGCTCCACCGGTTGCTTCCTAATGCCTATGCAGACTCTGTTGATGCATCAGAGTTTCGTCGCTATACCGAGTCAACCCTGCGGCAGAAGAAGCAAGCACATGCCATTTCAATGCGCATACATCTGAAATCTTCTGATGATGGAGTTGTTGATTTAGATCACGAGAATGCAAATGCTTGGCTCGGTGCAATCAATGACATTCGCCTCGCCCTTGGAGTTCGCCTCAAAGTTGAGAACAGTTCGCATGAAGAGCTTGAACTACTCGCGCCTGATGATCCTTTGCGCGGTGTCTACGCTGTCTATACATGGCTTGGCTGGTTACAAGAAACGCTATTGAGTGCACTAATTGACGATGCTGATGAAGATGAAGAGGCGCAACTAGGTAATTCTTAAGCCATGTAGTATTCGCGCATGGCTCTAGAGATTTCACAAGAGATTGTTGATGCAATCCTCGAGCAATCGCGTGCTGAATATCCTGATGAGTGCTGCGGAGTTGTTCTTGGACCAGTGGGCGCAGATAAAGCGCTTCGACTAAAGCCGATGATCAACTCAGCTCACTCTCCAACTTTTTACGAATTTGACCCAAAAGATTTGTTGGCCTTGTATCGCGAAGTCGATGACAACGATGAAGAGATTGTCGTGATCTATCACTCTCATACCGAGACTGAGGCCTACCCATCAAGGACAGATATCGCCTATGCCGGCGAGCCAGGGGCTCACTACGTGCTCGTTTCTACACGCAAAGAGATTGCACCTGCAACAGAGTTCCGCTCATATCGCATTATTGATGGAGTTGTGACTGAAGAACCAGTCGTAATTACCGCATAAATCTCAATTAGAGTTCACGGCGTTTTTTAGCGATAATAAGGCTATGACAATCGAAGTACGCATCCCAACGATTCTCCGTCCGTATACAAAGGATCAGAAGGCAGTCAGCGCTGAAGGTGCAACTCTTTCAGCTGTGATCACCAATCTTGATTCAAACTATGCAGGTCTCGGTGAAAGACTCCTTGAAAATGGTGCGCTACGACGCTTCATCAATGTTTACATCAACGATGAAGATGTTCGATTTCTTGGGGGACTTGAGGCGCCAATTAAAGATGGTGACTCAATCACCATCTTGCCTGCTGTCGCTGGTGGCTAACTTTGGCTCGCTACGACTCCCTTGAAACTTCTGTAGGTAACACACCTCTTATTGGTTTACCTCGACTTTCACCTGCGCCAAATGTTCGTCTCTGGGCGAAGATGGAAGACCGCAATCCAACTGGTTCCATTAAAGATCGCACAGCCATTGCGATGATTGAAGCAGCAGAGCGCGATGGCTTACTCAAGCCAGGATCAACAATTCTTGAACCCACAAGCGGCAATACCGGAATCTCTCTTGCAATGGCTGCCAAAGTTCGTGGCTACAACTTGATTTGCGTGATGCCTGAAAATACAAGTCCAGAACGTAGACAACTGCTTGAAATGTGGGGAGCGAAGATCATTTCTTCTCCGGCAGCAGGTGGTTCTAACGAAGCCGTCAGAGTCGCGAAAGAGTTATCGGCGCAACATCCTGACTATGTATTTCTCTATCAGTATGGCAACCCTGCAAATACTTTGGCACATTACACAGGCACTGGACCAGAAATTTTCAAAGACCTTCCAACAGTCACACACTTTGTTGCAGGACTTGGTACCACTGGAACTTTGATGGGCGCGGGACGTTTCTTACGTGAGCAGAATCCAGAAATTCAGATTATTGCCGCTGAACCGCGTTACGGTGAAGTTGTCTATGGCCTACGTAATATTGATGAAGGATTTGTTCCAGAACTCTACGATGCCAGCGTCCTGACCAGACGTTTCTCTGTAGGTGCAGAAGACTCTGTGCGACGCGTTCGTGAGCTACTTGAAGTAGAAGGAATCTTTGCTGGAATTTCTACCGGCGCGATCTTGCATGCAGCTATCGCCATGGGGCAAGAGGCGATTCGTGATGGCCGAGATGCAGATATTGCATTTATCGTCTGCGATGCGGGTTGGAAGTACTTATCAACGGGAATTTATGGTTCCAGCGTCGATGAAGCAACTGAAGGGCTTGATGGAACTTTGTGGGCTTAACTTCCCCAGTTAGACTAAAGCCCATGAGTAACGCGCCAATCGGAATCTTCGATTCTGGCGTTGGTGGACTCACTGTGGCACGTGCAATCCTTGATCAACTTCCTAATGAATCCACAATTTATATTGGCGATACTGCGCGCGGTCCCTACGGCCCCCGTTCACTTGCTGAAGTCAGAGATTTCTCTTTAGAAACTTTAGATTTTCTAGTCAGCCAAGGTGTGAAGGCTCTAGTAATTGCTTGCAACACTGCCAGTGCTGCCATGCTCCGCGATGCGCGAGAGCGATACTCAATTCCTGTTATTGAAGTG
The DNA here is from genome assembly GCA_964610715.1 of uncultured Candidatus Planktophila sp. GTDB lineage: Bacteria > Actinomycetota > Actinomycetes > Nanopelagicales > Nanopelagicaceae > Planktophila. The sequence goes on along the minus strand of CAZSWE010000004.1, from coordinate 15,786 downwards.
ATTCAACCAGCAGTACGTCGCGCAGTTGCTGCCAGTCGTACTGGTCGAGTTGGCGTTATTGGCACGCGTGCAACTATCGATTCCAAGGCCTACCTCGATGCCTTCGCCGCAGCTCCGCAATTAACGATTCAATCAATCGCCTGCCCACTCTTTGTTGAATATGTGGAACGTGGTGAAACTTCAGGAGATGCCATCACCAAAGTTGCCCGTGAGTATCTACAGCCAATGATTGATGCCGATGTCGATACCTTGGTGCTGGGATGTACGCACTACCCACTTCTTACGGGAGTAATCTCCTACGTCATGGGTAATGGAGTCTCTCTGGTATCTAGCGCCGAAGAGACTGCCAAAGACCTCTATCGCGTGCTGATCGAGAACTCGCTATTGCGTGCACCTTCTTCTACGCCTCCAACACATACATTCTTAGCAACAGGGGATGCTCAAGCTTTTGAGTCGCTCGCACGCAGGTTCCTTGGACCTGAAGTCACCGCAGTTCAACATCAAGATCTATAGGGAAACTGGAGCAACTCATGGCACGCAACGATGGACGTCAGGTAAATCAACTTCGCGAAATCAAAATCACGCGAGGATGGCTCGATCATGCAGAAGGTTCAGTTCTTGTTGAGTTTGGCAAGACACGAGTTCTCTGTGTTGCATCCTTTACACCCGGTGTTCCACGTTGGTTAAAGGATTCTGGAAATGGTTGGGTAACTTCAGAGTATTCAATGCTTCCTCGCGCCACTCATACACGTTCTGATCGCGAGAGCGTTAAGGGAAAGCTAGGCGGAAGAACTCAAGAGATTTCTCGATTGGTTGGACGCTCACTTCGCGGAATCGTTGATATGAAAGAACTTGGTGAGAACACAATTGTGATTGACTGCGACGTTTTGCAAGCAGATGGTGGAACACGCACTGCTGCAATCACCGGTGCATACGTTGCACTCGCTGATGCAATCTCATGGGCGCAGAAAGAGGGACACATCAAGGCAGGAGCAAAACCTCTGGCCGATTCTGTCGCTGCAGTCAGCGTGGGAATAATCGATGGAATCCCAATGCTCGACCTTTGTTATGAAGAAGACGTGCGCGCCGAAACTGATATGAATGTTGTCTGCGCAGGCGATGGTCGCTTTATCGAAGTTCAAGGAACTGCAGAAGGTGCACCTTTTGATCGCGCACTTTTAGATGGGCTTCTCGATCTAGCCGTTGCAGGTTGTGTAGAACTCACCCAATTACAGAAGAGTGCGCTAGCAAAGTAGATGCCCCACTTATTACTGCTCGCAACGCGTAACAAAGGAAAAATCGAAGAATTTCGTCGAATTCTGGATGCAATCGCTCCAGGCCAGATAGAGCTTCTTGGGTTAGATAAGTTTCCAGAGCTACATGATGTTGTAGAAGATGGTGAAACTTTCCAAGAGAATGCTTTAAAGAAGGCTCGCGAGATGTCGCTCGCCTCTGGTCTTCCTGCAATTGCAGATGACAGCGGTCTCTGCGTTGATGCGCTTAATGGGGATCCAGGTATTTTTTCCGCGCGCTGGGCAGGTTCACATGGCGATGATCAGGCAAATACAGAAAAGGTACTTACTCAGCTGCGCGATGTTCCGGATGAGAAACGTAGCGCTCACTTCACATGTGTTGCTGCGCTCTATCTGCCGGACGGAAGAAGCCATAGCGAAGAGGCTCACTTCGAAGGATGGATTTTGCGAGCTCCCATAGGTGAACACGGTTTTGGATATGACCCAATTTTTCGGCCTGAGGGTTACGAGATTTCCAGCGCTCAAATGAGCGCAGAAGAGAAGGATGCGATAAGTCATCGTGGAAAATCACTCCGAGCAATAGCACCCCATGTGATCGGATTGCTTACCTCTCTGGGATAAACTTTGGCCATAGCGTCAACACCCTAGATTTCTCAATCACTCAAGGAGATACACCGTGGCAGTTAAGAAGAAGAGCGCAGCTAAGAAGGCCGTGAAGAAGTCTCCGGCAAAGAAGAGCGCTGCGAAAAAGAAGTCAGTAGCGAAGAAGAGCGCAGTCAAGAAGACTGTTGCTAAGAAAGCAGTAGCGAAGAAGAAGACAACAACCAAGAAGGCTGTTACAAAAAAGGCCGTTGCCAAGAAGGGTGCAGCCAAGAAAGCAACGGCTATTAAGGCGTCAACACCGGTAAACGTCTCAACAACACCTGCGCCAGCTGCTGCAAAGCCAGCGGTAAAGGCAGCTGCTGCTAAGCCGAGCGCTGCTCCACGTCAGGGCTCATCAGGCAAGACTCTCTTTGCAGTTCTCGTCGCAGTTGTATTACTTGCAGCAATTGTCATTTCAAATTCAGGAAAAGATTCTGATGATGCACCAGCTTCAGAGCCAGCAGTTACTGAATCAGCTGCTCCAGAAGCAACAGAAGAAGCAATGGAAGAGACAACCGAAGCCCCTGCAACTATCGATCCTGCAGCAGCAACAGGTGAAGCGCCTTCACGCTTTATCGGAAATTGGAAAGATAGCTCCAAGTCAGTCATGGTAATTACTTGGAAAGCTCCAGCTGGTGATGTAACTGGATACACAATCGAAACTCGCGCGAATATGGGCGAGTGGAAAGTTGTCTCTGAAGTTTCTGCAACTACATACGCTGCAGAGTTTGCTAAGACATCTGCAGATGGATCAACATCATTCCGAGTCACTGCAGTGTATGCAGATGGTTCATACGGAGTTGCACCAGCGTTTGGATTTGCTGGCCAATTCGAATAAGAAGTACTTTGTAGAAAACCCCGTCAGAGATGGCGGGGTTTTTTATTTGTCCTGTAACTTCTCCAAGATTGCACCAACGTATGCGTTAACTCCAGCGGGCACCAGATGAACTCCGTCGGGTGCAAAATATTCAGGACGACCATTTGAAATTGCGTTCCAATCAACCACATCTGCTTGCGGATATCTCGCAGCAACTTCATTGATGATCTGATTGTTTCCATCACGCCAAGGGCGGGGGACAGCTGTATTTACGACGATGATTTGAGGCTGGCCCTTTACCGCTTCAAAAATCGCTTCTACTTGTTCCCGTGAAAGCGCGTTGTTATTGCCTAAATTGAAGATGATGGGTGATTCTGAGGCTTGGGGTTGATCTTGAATTAAGACTTGAAGCAGCTCTGGCGCCTGCCGCCCAATTCGAGCGTTGACGAGTGAAATTGGTTGGTTCTCCTCTAGAACTGAGCGAATTCCGAGAATTACTGAATCGCCAGTAACCCATAACCCATCTTTTTCGGTTGGCACCGCGGTAGAAGTATCGACAGTCAGAGATTTTTCAAGTGCTACGCGAGCATCGTTTGCGATTGAGATAGCACGAACGCTGATGACTGCAGCGATAATCACGACGATTACTGTCGCTGTACCAAGGAGCGATGTTTGGCGGTTACGTTCTTTCTTCGTCCGGTATTTGCGTCCCTTAATCCAATATTGAATAACGCCGCGGCGAATTGGAAGTTCAACATAGCGAAGTGAGATATCAGCAAGAGCAAAGACAATCAGAATGCGCAGCGAGTAGAGCGCCCAAGCTTGACCTGCTAAATCTACGGTAGGGCGCGTTACTTGAAAGATCACCCAGTGCCAGAGATAGATGGCATAGGAACGCTCACCTATCCAGAGAAGCACCTTGTTCTGCAAGATCGGCGCAAATCGTGATGCAGGATGAACAATCGAGGCAATAATCGCTGCCCCAAAAATTCCAGCCAAAGGAAAGGCAACTTTATACATCGCCGGATTTGAGGCATCGATGAGTAAGAATGTTGCAAGGATTCCGAGAAAGCCAACGATGCCAATGCCATCAATGAAATTCTGGCCTTTACGCGATAGCTCGACTTTAAAGTTCTGTGGAATCCAACTGACGGCTAGTGCGGCCCCAAGGAAGAGGCCAATACTGTGTGTATCTGTACCAAAGTAGATATGGCTTACCTTTGATGCGTTGGCTGCATCAATCGACAAAGAGACGAAGAGCAGTGCGATACCTGAGGCAGCTGCAATCGAAAGCGCTGCAACTGGAATATGTTTCTTTCCAAATTTCTTGAGAATAAAGTAGAGAATTAGCGGCCATACGAGATAGAACTGCGCTTCTACGGCAAGCGACCAGGTGTGCTGCAGAAGAGGTGGTCGGCCGATGCTTTCGAAGTAATCTTGTTCATTTGCAACGAGCCACCAATTAATAGTGCCGGTAAGGGCAAATGGAGTATCAATCAGTAACCGCTTGATCGTATCTGGGGCCCAAATTCCAACAGCGATGATTGTTGTGGTGAGCATGAAAAGTAGCGCCGGCAATAAGCGACGAAGACGCGCTAGATAAAACCCGCGCAGATCTAAACCACCACTTTGTGCAATTGAATCCAAGAGCAATCTGGTAATGACATAGCCAGATATAACAAAGAAGAGATCAACGCCGAGAAAGCCACCAGGAATCCATGAGAAACCAAGGTGATAGAACATCACTGCAATTACTGCAAGCGCGCGCAGGCCGTCAATTGCAGGTATGTATTGGATACTGCGTTTGGCAGCCATGAAAATTACTTACGCTTTGCTGGTTTTTTCTTAGCTGCGCTCTTTGTGCTTTTCTTTGGAGCGGCGATTGCGGCGCGAGTTCTCTTGCTCTCAACTTTAATTGGAGCAGATTTCTTTACCGTGCCATCTTGGTTAAATGATTCATCAACTTGTGACTGCATACGTGCTAGGCGAGCAAAGGCAGAATCTAGCTTTTCGCGAGATTGTGCGATTGCAGATTCTGCAGCAGTCAGCGCTGATGCTTGGCTGCGGTAGAGACGCTCTGATTCAATGATGATTTCTGCCAGCCAAGCGCGGTAGTCAGAGACGTTTTCGGCCGCCTCGGCAATCACACGTTCTGCTTCGCGACGGGCAGCCGAGGTAAGGGCCACCGCTTCACGCTTCTTATTTTCAACGATCGAATCTGCTTCGCGAACCTTGGCATCTGCAATGGTGGCAGCTTCACGGCTGGCATCACGAATGAGTTCGGCAGCTTCTGCCTCTGCAGTAGAAATGTATTTACGGCCACGGCTTTCAGCTCCTGCCAAAATGCTGCGGGCTTTATTTTCGGCACTTTCTAAAGTGTCCTTGGCGGCGCGATTGCTCTCATTCATTAAACGTTCAGCAGCAACGGTTGCCTTTGCTTCGCGACCTTGCGCCGACTTAATCATCGACATCGCTGTTTCAGTTGCCAGAATTTCAAACTCTTCACGGCTTAGGCCAGTGATGTCACGACGTGAACGTAGATCAGCTAATTGAGATTCGAGTTCGCGAATGCGGTCGACAGGGTTGGCGATAGGTGCGCGCTCTTCTTCTTCGCGAAAACCTACCCAACTACGGAACTTCTTCTCTGCCATTACGCAACACTCACATTCTTCAACCAGGGAGGTGCCAAGATTAGAGCATCTGGCTACTTTCGGTAAATGGCGAAGGAGACCGCCAGATACTGCGAAATCCACGCGGCGAGCACAAATACGTGGAAGAGCTCATGGAAACCAAAGTACTTTGCATTACGCCCAGGCAGTTTGAGCGCATAAAAGATGGCTCCAATTGAGTAGAGCAGACCACCAACCAAGATTGGCAGTAATACCCATAAACCACCCTCGTCATAAAGCTGAGGCGTGTAGATGACTGCAACCCATCCGAGAAGTAAATAATTTGCAACGTAAAGCCAGCGAGGTGCGCCAACCCAGAAGACGCGCAGCGCAACACCAATCAGTGCGCCAGTCCAGACGACAGCTAACAAGATATTGCGATCACGGTTATCAAGAAGTGCGACCGCAAATGGTGTGTATGAACCGGCAATAAGTAAGTTGATATTGGCATGGTCCCAACGACGCCAAATCTTCTTCTTTGCCGGCACCCAAGGAACGCGGTGATAAATAGCTGAAACGCTAAAGAGCATGATTGCGGTAATTGAATAGAGGGCAACAGCAAGTTTGAAAGATTCACCGCTAAGAATAAAGAGTACGAGCGAGGCAGCAATCACCAGTGGTGTTGCAATCAGATGCAACCATCCACGGAACTTAGGTGGCGCTAGTGGTGGTTCGATGCTCACCTTCAGAGCCTAGTCGTTTTTGAGATTGCGTACGGATGAGACAAAGAGAGATGCAGTTGCTGCAATGAGCGTTGTTAATCCAGTGACCATCAAGATCGAGTTAATTCCAAAATGCATAGCCAGCGGTCCAGCCATAACTATGCCAAGGGGCGCAATACCGAAGGATCCCAGAGTGTCGTAAGAGCTCACTCGCGAGTAGGACTCTTCGGGAACATGGTGTTGAAGCGAGGTATTCCACGTGACCATGAAGACCTCAAGGCTGATTCCCGAGAAAACAGCAGCAAGAATTGAAACGATCAGTGGCGAATCTAAAGCCAGCGTGAAATCCCATACTGATGAGAGCGCAATCAAAATCATCGCAAGAAAGAGTGGCCGCTCAATCTTTACTTTGAGAATCCAAATTCCACCAATCAACATTCCTATTGATAGTCCAGCAAGGTTATATGACCAGTGCTGTGGACCTGTCTTAGGGTCGTTGAAATTGAGCGGCCCAAGTACAGAGAGCATCGAATCAAAAGCCATATTGATTAAGGCAAAGGTAAAGACCATCGCAATCACCCAAGAGCGAGAAATGAATTCGCGCCAGCCAACTTTGAGATCATGAATCATCCCAGGGCTCTTATCTTTAACGCGTCCTGTTATTGGCAACAACCAGACGATAACGCCCGCAATAAAGAAGGTGATGGCATCGGCCAATAAACCCCAACCTGCACCGACAGTGGAAACTATTACTCCACCGCCGAGCGTTCCAACGATGTATCCGATATTTGTCAGCAATCCAACGACTGCATTTCCTTGCTGCAACTTCTCTTTCGGAACAATTTCAGGAAGAACTCCAGACATTGCCGGCCACCAGATTGCGTTAAGGATTCCAAATATTCCGCCCATAATTGCAAGTAACCAAGTAGATGAAAATCCTGCAATAAGTGAGACTGCACTTACACCCGCAACAAAGCTACCGATCATGTCGCTGCTTCCAACTAAGCGATTACGTTGAAAACGATCTGCGATTACTCCACCAAAGAGCATAAAGACGAGGAGTGGCACAAAACGCGCTGCCATGACTATCGAAAGGTCTTTCCCAGTGGCCCCAGGCAGGCTCAGCACTCCGTAGGCCAGGGCGATAGGCGAGATCCCATTACCTACATTGGAGATAAATCGCGATGCGGCGAGTGAATAAAAGCCTGGATAGCCTCGAAGTTCCCTCATCTGATCCAACATCCCGTAAGGGTACTCACAGAGTTTAAATGTCCGTTTTCTCCCCAAATTAACGCTTGAGTAGAGAAAATTTCACAGGAAAAACACAATTGGTAGGTGCAAATCGCCCGCATCAGGTTCACACTTATCGGGTCAGGGTCGCTGGAGCTCCTCGAGGTCTCCATAGGTTTCTGAACGGAACGGGCCAACCGGCTCGGACTGATACAGCTCTCACGGAGGCTTACTACATGTCAGTAACACTCGATAGCAACCAATGGAACCTCGTTTATGCGGTGTTCTCATTTGCTTTAATTTCGATGCTTGCTTGCACCGTATACACATTGGTGTCACAGTCAAGAGTTCTACCTAAGTACCGTAACGCGCTCGTTATGTCATCAATGGTTACATTCATTGCGGCATACCACTACTGGCGCATCTTCAACTCATTCTCTGAAGCTTCAGAAGGAATGGTTGTAAATGTTTCAGGTGAGCAGGGTGCATTTAACGAGGCATACCGCTACGTTGACTGGCTACTCACAGTTCCACTTCTACTCGTAGAAGTTATTGCAGTACTAGCACTTGCAGCAGCAGTTGCTAAGTCACTCATCATGCGTCTGGTTCCAGCATCAGCTGCGATGATCGCACTTGGTTACCCAGGTGAAATTTCATCAGACCAGAACACACAGGTTCTTTATGGTGTTCTCTCAACAATTCCATTCATCTATATCCTCTACGTACTCTTCGTAGAGCTTGGTAAGTCACTTGAACGCCAGCCAGCGGGTGTTGCAGAGACAGTAGGACGCTTGCGTCTACTTCTTATCGCAACATGGGGTGTCTACCCAATCGCGTACATCTTCAACATCGTTGGTGATGCATCAGCATCATCATTCGTAGCTATTCAGGTTGGATACTCAATCGCTGACGTTCTAGCGAAGTGCGTATTCGGTCTAACAATCTTGAAGATCGCACGCATGAAGTCACATGCTGAAGGCATGGCAGCAGATCACTAAGTACAAAGGTAAGTAACGGAAGGGCGTCGGGAAACCGGCGCCCTTCTGCTTTACACTCGCACTATGAATACGCAACGCATTAACAATTACAGAATGGGCGCCTACGCAGCCCTTGCTGCTGGCCTTATCAATTTGCGTTATCAAACTGGCGATGAAGCTAATCTTTCCAAGAGTTTGGTCTTAATCATTCCGGGCGCTTTGCTCTTCGCAATTTCATTTACTGGATTTGGAAAGCGCATGCTACAAAAACAGACCGCCGCTGCGATTACTATCGCTGGCGGCGGCCTGTTACTTCTTTACAGTTTTATTCTGTAAGTAATCAACCTTTTGCTGCAGTAAAGCCAATCTGTAGATCAGCCTTGATGTCTTCGATATTTTCTAGGCCAAGGCTTAAGCGCACTAGCCCTGGAGTAACACCAGCCTCTAACTGCTCTGCTGGTGATAGCTGAGAGTGAGTTGTGGTCGCAGGGTGAATCACGAGCGAACGCACATCACCGATATTTGCCACATGGCTAAAGAGGACTAGAGATTCGACAAACTTCTTACCTGCTTCGACCCCTCCCTTGAGCTCGAATGAGAGAACAGCTCCAGGCCCCTTAGGCGCGTACTTTGTGGCGAGAGCATTCCACGGTGAAGATTTCAAAGCAGCGTAGTTAACTTTCTCTACATCTGGATGAGCTTCCAACCATGTTGCTACCGCCTTCGCATTCTCAATGTGGCGTTCGATTCGTAGTGAGAGAGTTTCAAGACCTTGCGCAAGTAACCATGCGTTAAATGGTGAAACTGCAGCTCCTACATCGCGGAGAAGCTGCAAGCGAATCTTGAAGATGTATGACAGGTTCGCGCCAAATGCAGAACCAACACCGAGAGCTTGTGCGTACACAAGGCCGTGATAGCTAGGGTCTGGCTGATTAAATCCTGGGAAGCGATCTTGATACTTGGCATAATCGAACTTGCCCGCGTCAATGATTGCTCCCACTACAGCATTTCCATGGCCTGATAAGAATTTAGTCGCTGAATGGACTACAACATCGGCGCCGAATTCGATTGGCTTTATTAGGTATGGCGTCGCAACGGTGTTATCAACAATAAGTGGAACACCAACAGAGTGTGCAACGTCAGCAATCGCTTTAATATCAAGAATTTCATTCTTCGGATTAGCAATAGTCTCGCCGAAGAAAGCCTTGGTATTTGGTTTTACCGCCCTCTTCCAAGACTCTGGATCACTTGGATCTTCGACGAATGTGACCTCAACACCGAACTTTGGGAGCGTGTAATGGAAGAGGTTATAAGTTCCACCGTAAAGACTTGGGCTGGAAACAATGTGGTCGCCAGCTTCGGCAACGTTGAGTACTGCAAACGTTGTCGCAGCAGATCCTGACGCAAGAAGGAGTGCAGCAACACCGCCTTCGAGGGCAGCCAATCTCTGTTCAACAGCATCTTGAGTTGGATTCATGATGCGGGTGTAGATATTTCCAAGTTCTGCTAAGCCAAAGAGATTAGCCGCGTGCGTTGTATCGCGGAATTGGTATGCAGTGGTTTGATACAGCGGCAGTGCACGAGCTCCAGTAGTTGGATCGGCGGTTTGCCCTGCATGAATCTGCAGAGTTTCAAAGGACCAGTTATTAGACATTTATATCTCCATCGCAGTAGGTGTCAGTCGATGGCGAGTGAGAGAGATGTGTATCAACCGCACTTGCCAGTTTCCTGACCTGTTCGTCACCCGGAGCACCCCACCGCGGTGGAGGGTTGCCGTCTACTGAGCCGGGGCTAATACGTAGAACTCGTGAACACAACAAACTTTATACAACCGATGCGCAAATGGAAAATTGCAGTTGAGTCTTCTTTGCAAAGAACTTGCAGGTTCACTTTCTAAAAGAGAGATCAGCCTTCTTCATAGCGCTCGTGATAATGCGAATGGCATTTGGTCCCATACCGTGGAGATCCTTAATGGCATCGAGAGATGTTTTCCGTAGGTCGCTCAACTTGTAGTACCCATCATCAATCAGGGCTCTACGCGCGGGCGCCGCCAAACCAAGTTCGCGCCAAACGCCATCAACTTGCGCGTAAGCATCGAGATCAACTTCTCCTCGAGTTACTTCGCATCGAGATGCAGCTTTTGCGGCTCTGCGCTCTGCTGCAGCGCGCATGGCTTCGCCCCGCAGCTTCTTCGCTTTTGCTGGAGACTGTTTAGCCATAGAGGTAAGTCAATCGTAAATTTTGGTGCGGGAGGCGGGACTTGAACCCGCACGCCGGAGCACAAGTTCCTAAGACTTGCGTGTCTGCCATTTCACCACTCCCGCGGCATGGCCAAGATTAGAGGTAGTACTGCACAAGTAACAAACTCTCCTGCCATGAAGGTGAACCGCTAACCTTGCCAAGTGGAAGCCTCGCTTACAGATCAACTCTCGGCCGATGTACAGGCGGCAGTTGCGCGCGCCTTCGCCGCCGCGGGCTTCACAGGTCAAGTTCCCACATCCATCACCCTTGAGCGCCCCAAGAACCGAGACCATGGCGATTACGCCACATCGATTGCGCTGCAATTGGCAAAAGAGGCTGGCAAAAGCCCGCGCGAAGTCGCAGCGGTCTTACAGCTAGAGATTGCAAAGATTGTTGGTGTGAGCGCGGTAGATATTGCCGGCCCAGGATTTATTAACATCACACTGAACCGCGCAACACAGGCAGAACTCGTACGGACGATTCTTACAAAGAAGAAGGAGTACGGTCGAGGCAAGGCTTTACATGGAATCGCAATCAATCTCGAATTCATTAGCGCAAATCCAACTGGCCCATTGCACTTGGGACATACGCGTTGGGCGGCGGTCGGAGATGCCCTTGGTCGAGTACTTAGCGCCGCAGGAGCTGCAGTAACGCGCGAGTTTTATATCAATGATCGTGGTCGTCAGATGGATCTCTTTGGGCAATCAGTACAGGCTGCTGCAACTGGCCAACCGATTCCAGAGGATGGCTACCAAGGAAATTACATTACAGATTTAGCGAAAGAGGTTGTTGCAGCCAATCCCCAGATTTCTACGTCAGAGGAATTTCGTGAGGCTGCCTATAAAGTTCAATTGGCGCAACAACAGCGCGTTCTTGAAACTTTCCATACAACTTTTGATGTCTGGTTCTCTGAACGCTCTCTCCATGAATCTGGTGCGGTCGAGCACGGCCTAGAGAAGTTGCGCTCGCAGGGCCATGTCTTTGAAGAAGCCGGTGCAGTCTGGCTGCGCACAACAGATTTCGGTGATGATAAAGATCGTGTCATTGTTAAAGAAGATGGCGCCCTTACCTACTTCGCATCAGATACTGCTTATTACATCAATAAGCGCGAACGTGGTTTTGATATCTGCATCTATATGTTGGGCGCAGACCATCATGGTTATATCCACCGCCTCAAAGCCACCGCTGCTTGTGCGGGGGATAACCCTGAATACAACGTCGAAATCATGATTGGCCAATTGGTAAAGATCATGGAAGGTGGCGAAGAACTTAAACTTTCTAAGCGTGCCGGAACCATTATCACTCTTGAAGAACTTGTTGAAAAAGTTGGCGTAGATGCTGCTCGCTACACCCTCATTCGCTATCCGGTAGATACTCCGATGGTGATGGATGTTGATGTTTTGCGTCGTAACACCAACGAGAATCCCGTCTACTACGTGCAGTATGCGCATGCGCGTATTGCAGCGGTACTGCGTAGTGCGCAAGAACTTAAAATCGGCGCAGAGCTCGACACCTTCGATCCAACGCAATTAATACACAATCGCGAAAACGAATTACTAGGCGCCCTTGCCGAATATCCTCGCGTTGTTGCCAGCGCTGCTGAATTTCGCGAGCCACACCGCGTTGCCCGCTACCTGGAAGAGCTAGCTGGCGTTTATCACGGCTTCTATGCCGATTGCCGCGTTCTGCCACTGGGTGATGAAGCTCCGAGCGCAGTTCACTCGGCCCGCGCTGCACTGTGCGCTGCAACGATGCAGGTCTTGGCAAATGGTCTTGATCTCTTAGGCGTCAGCGCACCGGAGAGGATGTAACTATGTGGTCGAAGAACGTCTCATTTGAATCTGGAGTACTTCATCTGTCAGGAATTCCTGCAGCAAAGTTGGCGCAAGAATTTGGCACACCTGCTTTCTTTCTGGATGAAGATGCATTTAAGTCGCGTGCACTTGCTTGGAATAATGGTCTCCGTGATGAGTTTGGCGACCACGCCGGGACAATCTTCTATGCAGCTAAATCATTTATCAGCACTGCAGTTGCCCAATGGATTGAAGAAATTGGAATCGGAATTGATGTGTGCACAGGTGGCGAACTAGCCGTCGCTCTCGCTGGTGGCATCAACCCAGCACGTATTGAAGTGCATGGAAACAATAAGTCGGTAGCTGAGATTGATCGTGCTGTCGTTGCAGGCGTCAAAACTATTGTGATGGATTCACTCTTTGAAATCGAAAGAGTTGCCACAGCTGCCAAGAAACATGGAAAGCGCCAAGCGGTCATGCTCAGGCTTACCCCGGGAATTGAGGCTCACACACACGAGAAGATTTCTACCGCACATGAAGATGTGAAGTTTGGTTTCTCGATTGCTTCTGGGGCTGCCTGGCAAGCTGTGCTGAATGTGCAAGAACATCCTGAGTTAGAACTTCGCGGCGTGCACTGCCATATCGGTTCTCAGATATTTGGTTCAGATGCGCACGAGATTGCCACCGATCGCCTCATGGAATTTATGGGTAGGTATCGTGATGAGTACAAGGTTGAACTTCCAGAGCTTGATCTTGGTGGGGGATTTGGCATTGCCTATGTCAGCGGAGATGTAACAGTTGAACCGAGCGATGTTCTCCCTGCCATTCGCAAAGCAGTCGATGCTGCCTGCAAGAAATACTCTCTGCAGATTCCGTTGATTTCATTGGAGCCTGGTCGAAATATTGTTGGGCCGACCATGTTTACGCTCTATGAAGTTGGAACCGTAAAAGATGTAGTGGTCAGCGCAGGCACCGTTCGTAAATATGTTTCAGTTGATGGAGGCATGAGTGACAATGCTCGTACTGCACTTTACGACGCCGAATACACAGCAGTAATTGCACAACGTGTCAGTAGCGCACCGCTGACTCTTTCTCGCCTCGTTGGAAAACATTGCGAGACGGGTGACATCATTATCAATGAAATCCAACTACCTGCAGATATCGCCCCAGGAGATTTGATTGCAACACCGGCCACTGGCGCATATGGCCGCAGCATGGCAAGTAATTACAACCACGTGCCTAGACCACCTGTTGTTGCAGTAAAAGATGGAAAAGCCCGCGTAATTGTGCGTCGAGAGAATGAGGAAGATTTACTCGCCCTTGATGTGAAAGAATAGGTTTATGAGCCCCGCAGATAAACCAGTTCGTATCGGCATGCTCGGCTGCGGCGTTGTTGGTAGCCAGGTAGCTCGCCTGCTGCTGGCAGATACTGAAGAGTTATCAACTCGAGCCGGTGTAAAGATTGAATTGGCTCGTATTGCGGTGCGCACCATCAAACCTTACGAAGGTCTTGATCCAGCGTTGTTCACCACTGATCCATTTTCTATTGTTAATGATCCAGAGATTGATCTCATCGTTGAGGTTATGGGCGGTATAGAACCGGCGCGCGAATTAGCTCTGCTGGCAATTAATAATCGCAAATCAATTGTGACTGCAAATAAAGCTCTGCTCGCTAGCCATGGCGCAGACCTCTTTAGCGCCGCCTATGCCAAGGGTGAAGATATTTACTATGAAGCTTCTGTAGCTGGTGCGATTCCAATTATTCGCCCGCTCCGTGACTCACTCGCTGGCGACCATGTTGTTCGATTAATGGGAATTGTCAACGGCACAACAAATTACATTCTTACCAAGATGCACGAGGACAATCGTGAATTTGCCGATGTCCTTAAGGAAGCGCAGAAGTTAGGTTATGCCGAGGCAGATCCAACTGCTGATATCGAAGGTTTCGATGCAGCAGCAAAGGCTGCGATTCTCTCTGGCTTGGCTTTCCATACACGCGTCACAGTTGATGATGTGTACCGTGAAGGAATCTCAAAGATCACGCTAGAAGATGTTGCTATTGCGAAATCAATGGATCACGTCATTAAGTTGCTAGCCATCTCCGAACTTACTCCAGCTGATGAAATCTCTGTCCGCGTTCATCCAGTGATGATTCATAAGAGCCATCCATTGGCTTCGGTACGAGATGCCTTTAACGCAGTCTTCGTCGAAGCTGAATCAGCTGGCCCACTCATGTTCTACGGACGCGGTGCTGGCGGCCAGCCAACTGCATCTGCAATTTTGGGCGACATAGTTGCTGTTTCTCGCCATATTGCGCTTAATTCAATTGGGCAGCGCGAGACTGATTATGCCGATCGCGATATCGCCCCAATCGAAACAACTAAGACTAAGTTCCTTATTCGCCTTGAAGTTGAAGATAAATCAGGTGTTCTAGCTGCGATTGCACAATGTTTTGCTTCTCAAGGAGTCTCTATTCAGACTGTTGATCAAAATGGCCGAGATAGCGATGCCGAACTCATCATTGTGACCCACCGTGCAACAGAAGGCGAGCTTAAAGCCACTGTTGAAGCTCTCAAGAAGATGGAAATCGTCAATAAGATTTCTAGCGTTATCCGCGTTGAAGGAGCGATTGCGTAATGGGAATTTTTTCAAAGAAGAGTGGTGCGCATCAGTGGCGTGGAGTTATTGAGGAATATCGCCATCGCTTGCCTGTATCTGCCAAAACTCCCATCGTCTCACTTCGCGAAGGTGGGACTCCACTTATTTATGCATGCAATCTCTCCGAACTTTTGGGCAACAATGTCTGGATCAAGTACGAAGGTCTAAATCCAACAGGTTCATTTAAAGATCGTGGAATGACCATGGCGATTTCAAAGGCAGCCGAAGATGGCGCCAAGGCAGTTATCTGCGCATCAACTGGAAACACATCAGCATCGGCTGCCGCTTATGCGGTTAAGGCCGGAATGCGTCCAGCAGTTCTTATTCCTAAGGGCAAGATTGCAATGGGAAAACTTGCGCAAGCGGTAATTCATGATTCAACAATTTTGCAGGTAAATGGAAACTTTGATGATTGCTTAACTCTTGCGCGTGAACTTTCAGAGAATTATCCAGTAGCACTGGTTAACTCAGTTAACCCATTTCGCATCGAAGGCCAAAAGACTGCAAGCTTTGAAGTTGTAGACATGCTGGGTGATGCACCGGATATTCACGCACTTCCAGTAGGTAATGCTGGAAATATCACCGCATACTGGAAGGGCTACAAGGAGTACGACAAGGATGGGCTATCAACAAAGCTACCGATGATGTACGGATTCCAAGCAGCAGGGGCTGCACCAATCGTTAAAGGTAGAGTTGTAAAGAACCCAGAGACAATCGCAACAGCGATTCGTATTGGAAATCCAGCATCGTGGCAGCAGGCGGTAGAAGCTCGCGATATGTCTGGTGGAGTAATTGATTCAGTAACAGATCGCGAAATCTTGGCTGCATACCGCTTAATTGCAGC
>CAZSWE010000003.1:0-31449 GCA_964610715.1 uncultured Candidatus Planktophila sp. | reverse complement strand
GCGGACGTAGCGCAGCTGGTAGCGCGGAACCTTGCCAAGGTTCAGGTCGCGGGTTCGAACCCCGTCGTCCGCTCGGATTAAAAGTCACTTCGCTAGAGGTGACTTTTTTATCTATGGTGGAATGGCCGAGAGGCGAGGCAAGGGACTGCAAATCCCTCTACACGGGTTCAAATCCCGTTCCGACCTCCACAGCTGTTACGCGAAAGTGTGCAGAGGTGGGTGAAGTTATAGACTTCACGAAAGATGTACCGAGGACGATTGGCTCAGCGGTAGAGCACCACATTGACATTGTGGGGGTCACTGGTTCGATCCCAGTATCGTCCACGTAAAGAAGTGAAGTGGCGGATTGATATCGTCCACTTAGCGAAATGGAGTGGTCAATCCACATCCTCCGCAACTTTTGGGATTAATCCATTTATATTCTGCACGTGAGCGCAAACAATCAGATGCCATGTGATTTCTGTGGGAAGCCTTATGACCCTGTATCAACTCGTTGGCTCTGTCCTCATTGCCATATGAAAACCAACTGCTGCGATGGAGCTCCTTGCGAGATTCCTACTCAGAAAATGGAAAAACCCACCACTTACCTTTCGAAGTGATGGGCTCTTCCTAAAAGCTACTCGGTTTTACCTGCAGCTTTGCTCAGCGCACGAAGCACTTGATATCCGATGACGGCAACGAGAGTTCCGTTGACGATTCCACCGAATGAGTAATCTCCACGCTTCCATGTCATATCAGCGATGCCGATAATCATGGTTGTTCCTGCGATGAAGAGGTTAGTTGAATCTCCGAAGTTAACCTTATTCTCGATCCAAATCTTGGCACCAAGAACGCCGATCATTCCGTAGAGAGCAACGCCAACACCACCAAGAACACCCGCAGGGGTTGCGCTGAGAACTGCACCGAACTTAGGTGAGAGCGATAGAAGCACTGCTCCAATTCCTGCAACCCAGTAAGCAGCTGTTGAATAGATGCGAGATGCGGCCATAACACCGATGTTCTCTGCATATGTTGTAGTTCCTGAACCTCCACCTGCGCCTGCAAGTGTTGTCGCAACCCCATCTGCAAAGAGAGCGTTACCCATAGAACTATCAAGATCTTTTCCGGTCATCGTCGCAACTGCCTTCACGTGGCCGACATTCTCTGCAACGAGAACGAGCACTACAGGCAAGAAGATAAGAATCGCGTTGATATCAAATGATGGCGTTGTAAATGAAGGTAGAGCTACCCACTTTGCCGCCTTCACCCCATCAAAGTTGATATCTCCTTGGAAGGCTGCAAATGCGTAGCCGACGATGATTCCGCCGAAGATGCTGATGCGGCCTAAGAATCCGCGGGCTACTGCACCGATAATGGCAACTGCAGCTAGAGTCACTATTGCAGTAACGGGTGCTGC
Organism: uncultured Candidatus Planktophila sp.; assembly: GCA_964610715.1. Lineage (GTDB taxonomy): Bacteria > Actinomycetota > Actinomycetes > Nanopelagicales > Nanopelagicaceae > Planktophila. The sequence goes on along the minus strand of CAZSWE010000003.1, from coordinate 30,053 downwards.
TTTGAAATTGTTATTGGCTGCCCCTGCCAAGTTAAATCCGATAATCATCACTATAGAACCGGTGACGATTGGAGGAAGTAACCAGTTGATCCAGCCAATTCCTACAGCATTCACAATGAGACCGATGATTGCAAGAAGAACGCCAGTAGCTACAACGCCGCCGAGCGCGACCGCCATACTGCCGCTCGCCTGAGCTGCTGCGATTGGTGCTAGGAATGCAAAGGAAGAACCGAGATAGCTTGGAACGCGATTCTTAGTAATTATCAGGAAGAGGATGGTTCCAATTCCTGAGAAGAAGAGGGTGGTGCTTGGCGGGAAGCCGGTGATGATTGGAACTAAGAATGTCGCGCCGAACATCGCTGCGATGTGCTGAATTCCAACTCCGATAGTCAAGGGCCAAGCTAGGCGTTCATCTGGGTTTACGACTTCGCCTTCTTTAATTGATTTTCCATTTCCATGCAGTTTCCACGATAGAAGAGACATTGCTTTCCTTTCAGTATGTCTTGCACAAGACGCAGTGAGGACCGCGAATGGGGATACTGAAAGGTTAGGTGTCACATTGAGGTATGTTGCGGAAAACACGCCGCATTCCCTTGTACTGTGCGCTCGTGCTCGCACTTATTCCTGGATTTCTGACCGGACTCTCGCTCATTATTGCGATCGGGGCTCAGAATGCCTTCGTCATCCGACAAGGGCTCATGCGTCAACATGTTCTACTCATCGTCGCAATCTGTGCGATTTCAGATGCCGCCCTCATCTTTTTGGGAACGGGTGGGCTTGGAACTCTCATTCAGAGCAGGCCATCGCTGCTCGAGTTCATTCGCTGGTTTGGCGTTATCTACCTAACTTGGTTTGGAATCAGAAGCGTTCGCTCTGCTTTCAAGAGCCAAAGTCTCAACGCTGGTGAAGGTTCTGCAATCAGCAAGAGCAAGATTGTTGCCACATGCCTTGCGCTGACATTTCTTAATCCGCACGTCTATTTAGATACGGTGATTCTGCTCGGCAGTATTGCCAATCAATTTGAAGAAGATCGCTGGTTCTTCGCTATTGGCGCAGCTGTTGCTAGCGTGGTCTGGTTCTCAACGATTGGCTTTGGCGCGCGCGCAGCCTCACGGTTTATGTCCAAGCCCATCTTTTGGAAGATTCTTGACTCTGTAATTGCCGCGGTGATGTTTACAATCGCCATCACTTTAGCCTTCTACAAGTTCTAAGGGGCAACCTTTACATACCGGTAGAGCCCTTTGTAGATATTGCATCTCTTTGAGACATCCGCCCAAGAGGCTTTATCGAGCCGTGCTTTAGTGCAGTCATCACGGAGCTGTGTGACCCCAGTAAGCAGACCGTTGTACTCCTTGGATGTTAAGCAATTCTTATTAACAAAACCCATCTGATAGGCCTTAACGACGCGACGCGCATATTCCTGGGGTGCATCGGCTTCAGATCCTGAGTACTTCGCATCTAACATCTGCTGGATATCAGTCTTAAGCGCCGAGCATGGACGCTTTGCAGCGACCGCTTCTGGAGTGATCACTAAAGTAGAAATCAGTAAAGAAAGTGCGACCAGTAGACGCTTCATCGAATAACCCTTCATGGGACAGTGCCTCAACTGTAGAAGAGGTTCTTTCGACCCGCACTTTAAAATTTGAACGTTAGGCGCTGACCTGCTTGCGCTTGCTGATGTAGAGAATTCCCAGCGCAACAGTCGCAATTCCGAGATAGCTCTGCCCAACCAAGGGCTCACCGATAACAACGGCGGCCAAAATGGTCGCTGTGGCGGGCTCTGCCAGAACTACCGTGGCAGCCAGACTCGAAGGAATTCGCTTCAGCCCGTACATGAAGAGGATGTATCCGACAGAAGTTGTAAATATTCCAAGCCAGAGCGTTGTCAGTATCCCGCTGCGAGTAGTGAGCCAGACTGGACTTTCAGCGAAGAGGAATGGCGCACTAAATAGGGCTGCGACGCAAAATGTTTGGGCGGTAACCCAGATATCGCTCGCCCCTTTTTCAAGTGACTTCCGACAGATCACATTAAAGATTGCAAAGCCAAGTCCTGCGATTGAAGCGAGCACAATGCCAAAGAAGTTAAAGCCTTCAACGCCATTGGCGGTTCCCACCAAGACTATTCCGATGATGGTGACAGATGTTCCGATGTACCAATTAAGTAGCGGCTTCTCTCGGAGAATCAAGTATGCAACTATCGCAGAGAAGGTCGGAGCAGTGCCGAGAGCGGTAACCGTTGCTATCGCAATGCCTGTCGAATCGACGGCGCTAAAGAAAGTTAGTTGGTAGATCGCTATTCCGCATCCTGCAATAAGGAGATCGATACGTGGCATGCGATATCCACTATTTCTGCGCTCAAGCAGATAGGCGAAGATGAAGAGGAAGAGCGCGCCACACAATAAGCGGGCAGATGCAACAGCTACGGGTGAGATGTCGGGAACACCGAGTTGCTGCGTCGTTCCGGTGGTACCAAAGCAAAAAGCAGCCCCAAGGACTGCGAGAATTCCGGCACGTGAAGAGTTACCTCTTTCGCCAGTAGTACTCATCAGGCAAGGATACTCGTAAGATGCGCTCATGACCTTTCGCGCGATGAAGCCAATAGATGGATCTCCTTTTGGAGATGAGATTGCAGAGCACTCACAGAACGATGTAACTCAGATGATTCAGAAGGCGGCATCTGTCGCCAACGAATTAGCGAAGTTATCGCCAACTGAGCATGCAAAGCTACTTAGATCTATTGGCGTTCATATTGAGAGCGCCCGCGAACAATTGGTAGCAACAGCGTGTGCTGAGACCGCTCTCGCTGAAGGCCGCATTGGTGGAGAAATCACTCGCACAACAGTTCAGTTCAATCGCTTCGCTGAATTGGTCGAAACAGGAGAACACCTCAAAGTCGTCATCGATAAGGCCAACCCTGATTACTCCCCTGCGCCACGCCCTGATATTCGAAAGATCAATCAGCCTCTCGGCGTTGTAGCAATCTTTGCCGCCAGCAACTTTCCGCTCGCCTTCTCTGTGGCTGGAGGAGATGCAGCTTCTGCAATTGCAGCAGGTAACGCTGTTGTTGCTAAAGCCCATCCTTCTCATCCAAATACCTGCGCCATCATTGAAAAATGCGTCAAAGGTGCGTTGAAAGAATGTGGAATTTCAGAGAACGCGTTCTCAATCGTTCAAGGAGTAAGCCCACAAATCACGCATTGGTTGGCGCTGGACCCACTTATTCAAGCGATTGGATTTACTGGTTCTGAAATTGTTGGACGAATCCTCGTCGATCTAGCTGCATCACGCGAAGTGCCAATCCCAGTCTTTGCTGAGATGGGAAGTCTCAATCCACTTTTCATTACCAACTCTGCAATAGCAGAGCGCTCTGAAGAACTCGCTAAAGGGTTGGTCGACTCTGCACTTATGGGCTCTGGTCAATTCTGCACAAAGCCAGGCCTTGTATTTGTTCCAGAAGATGCGCAATTTGTGTCGACAATTAAAACCTATCTCGCCACTCTCGCTGTTGCTCCATTGCTGAGCAAATCAATCGCCGATCGCTATTCCAGTGCTATCGCAGAGCTTGCAAAGATTGCGGGCGTTGAGGTTTTATCTGGCACCGCATCCTCTCAAGGATTTGGTGTGACCCCCACATTCTTCATCACCGATTGGAAGACAGCGCAAGCAAATCCTCATCTTCTCGAAGAGCACTTTGGTCCAACAACAGTAATCATCAAGTCCGCGCAGGAAAACTTCGGCGCGATAGCGCAATCACTTGGTGGGCAATTAACCTCGACGATTCAAGGAACAGATAGCGACACCGTTGCAGAACTCATCGCCATTCTTTCTCAGAAGTCAGGGCGAGTAATCTGGAATGGCTTCCCTACAGGTGTCGCAGTAACAGCTGCAATGACTCATGGTGGGCCATGGCCTTCATCATCTACGCACACAACTTCAGTAGGCGTAGATGCGATCTATCGATTTATGCGCCCTGTTTCTTTTCAAGGACTTCCTCAGAGCGCGCTACCTGTTGCGCTACAAGATGCCAATCCTTGGAAGGTGCCGCAGCAAATCAACTAAGCCTTTAATGGGGTTTAAACGGTGAATCCATTTGGGAATGGATCATTGGAATCTAGCGTCCATGTTGCTTCACCCATCACCCAAGCGCGACCAGTAATCATCGGAACGATTGCATCAAAGCTGCCGACCTTGGTCCGCTCTTTGACGCGAGCTTCAAAGTGAGAACCGATCCACGATTCGTTCTTCAAAACATCTGAATCGCTAAATTCCCCGCGCGCAACCATCTGCGCCAACCGCGCACTTGTGCCAGTTCCGCATGGTGATCGATCAAACCATCCGGGATGAATAGCCATCGCATTCTTCCAATGCAGCGGCCCTTCACTTCCAGGCGAAATGAAATCAACGTGATGACAGATTGCAATATCTGGATTCTCAGGATGGACCGGACGATTCTGTTCATTGATTGCATCAGAAATCGCAAGACCTAGATCTAGGAATTTCTGACCATTCTCGCGCTTGAATTCCAGCCCAACTCTTTCAACTGGAACGATCGCGTAGAAGTTTCCTCCGTATGCGATGTCGTAGGTGAGTTCACCCAGACCAGGAACGTTCACCTTCTGATCGAGGGCAAGACAGAATGATGGAACATTGGTCAAAGTAACCGACTTGGCTCGACCATTTTCGACAGCTACATCAACGACTACGAGTCCGGCAGGAGTATCAAGTCGAATGGTTGTTACAGGCTCGACAACATTGACCAACTTCTTCTCAACCAGAGCGGTTGCTACTCCAATAGTTCCGTGGCCACACATCGGCAAACATCCCGAAACTTCGATGTAGACAACTCCCCAATCAGCATCTGGCCTTGTTGGTTTCTGCAGAATTGCACCGCTCATAGCGCTATGGCCTCGTGGTTCAAACATCAACCATTGTCGCCAGAAATCCATATGTTCCATAAAGTGCAGGCGCTTATCAAACATCGTCGCACCAGGAATTTCACCGATACCGGAAGTAACTACACGAGTCGGCATTCCTTCGGTATGTGTTTCAACCGTTGTGACCGTACGAATGCTCTTCATGGCCTACAACCTACTTTGGATTAACGGTTCTTGAAATAAGCAAGAGCAACATCCATCTCACGATGAATCTGCGCCTGTTCGTGCGCTGGTAATGGTAGGCGAGGAAGACGAGTAGGTCCGCCGTATCGACCGACATGGTCCATTCCAAGCTTGATCGCTTGGATAAATTCCTTCTTTGAATCCCAGTGGAAGACATCATGCAGCGCTGCATACATTGGAGCTGCCTCTTTGAAGTTTCCAGCAGTTGCAAGGTTGTAGAGCTCCATAGATTCCTTTGGAAGCGCATTTGGAAACCCTGCGATCCATCCGGCGACTCCAGCAGTTGCGAGTTCCAGGAATACATCATCTGCTCCAACAATTACTTCAATGCGTGGTGCAAGTCGTTTGATCTGCCAGATTCGGCGAACATCGCCTGAGAACTCCTTGATTGCGACAACTCCAGGAACCTCATCTGCGATTCGTGCGACTAGCTTTGGAGTCAGATCTACCTTGGTATCGAATGGGTTGTTGTAAGCAATGATCGGAATACCAACGCGTGCAACTTCCTTGTAATGAGCTACTACTTCATCATCAGATGCGCGATATGCATTGGGAGGAAGCAACATCACAGCGCCCGCTCCTGCCTTCTGCGCGTGCTCCGCCCACTTGCGGGATTCGGCTGCACCATATGCGGCAACGCCTGGAACTACGCTAAATCCTTTAGGTGCTGCAGCGACGGCAACTTCAACCATCTTGGCACGCTCTTCAGCGGTGAGAACTTGATACTCACCCAATGAACCGTTTGGAATTACTCCATGAGTTCCATTCGCTGCAAGCCACGCAACATGTTCTGCGTACTTGTCGTAATCGATTGAGAGATCTGCCTTAAATGGTGTTGCAGTAGCGGTAAGGACGCCGTTCCAAGGATTAGTCATAACCCAAACTTTACCCTGCAATCCCATCTCCGAGTACACCTAAAGAGATAGGGGCGGCGATGGGTCTATTGCTGGCAGCCAATCGTTCATTACGTGAGACAGCGCACTTTGTTGTACCCGCAACGAGATCACTTACATTTCTGGAACATACGCGGCCCTGACAAAGTCCCATACCTGCGCGAGTGAAGAGCTTTGAAGTTCGCGCATCTTCAGCACCTAACTCTTGAACAGATTCAATGATTTCTTGGCAACTGACTTCTTCACAGCGACAAATAACAGTTTCATCTGCCAGCCACTCTTGCCATCCAGCGCCTACTGGGTAACTTCTTTGTAGCGCCCGTGCGAAGAGTCTTTTAGTAAATCTCTTCCAGATTAGCGCCACCGAAATTTTCGAACCAGCTGCAGAGAGACCAGCAATGGCGCCCTCGACAAGGGCTAAATCTGCGCCCCCAATACCTGTGGCCTCTCCCGCAATCCAAATGTTCTGCACACTTGCACGTTGTTCTCGGTCGACCGCGAAGATCACGGTCTCGTCTCTATCGAGAGTCTGCGTACAACCCAGAATTCCGCCGAGTGTGACATCAGGGAGAAAGCCCCATCCAGTTGCTACGACATCTGCGGTAGCGGTACGAACGCTCTTCTTTCTGATACTCAGATTAGATCGGACCTTGGAAATATCAACTTCTCCATTGTTATAACCCGTTACCGCAGAACCAAAAGAAACTTTTATCTTGAGTCGAAGAATCGCACTGGAATAGTGAATCAATTCAGGGAATTTGCCGGGATTGAGCAGTAGCGCCAGTGGTGAGAGCGCCCAACGCAGCGGACTCTGTGCCTCAATGATTTCAACTCGCGCACCGTTCTTAGCAAGTGCCGTTGCAACAGGGAGGAGAAATGGTCCTGTTCCTGAAACAACAATGGTTTTACCGGCAACAACTCCGTGCCCTTTAAGCAGTGATTGAGCTCCGCCTGGGGTCATCACGCCTGAAGTAGTCCATCCAGGAAAAGGCAGCGTGCGATCGTACGCACCGGTTGTCAGAATGATCTTCTGACCAGAAATCTTCTTCTCTACTCCCCCTTGAAGGTAGTTAAGTTGATATCCATCTCCCAACTTTTCAGCGCTCCACACTTGTGCGCCCGTTATATGAGTAATCAACTTGTTCTGTTGCAACTCATTCAGGTATTCAGCTGAACGGTTGCTCTTATAACCAGAGACCTCTCTTTGATGTCTCCAGTATTGACCACCACCACGAGGTTGAGAATCAATGACAGTAACGTAGCAACCTTTACTCGCTGCGCTCTTCGCCGCTGCCAGACCAGCCGGGCCTGCTCCAACAACAATAATCACAGGCTGCTCTCCACATTCATATCGCTGGAGATTTCAATCAAGCACGCTCTCTGGTTTGCAACTCCATCAATAGTTACGACGCAATCGAAACAAATTCCAATACCGCAGAAGATTGAACGGGGTTCTTCTCCAAAGCGAGTTCTCCGTAGCTCTCTTTGCTCATTAGCAATCAAGGCAGCGGCAATGCTCTGGCCCTTAGTACCGGTAAATTTCTCACCGTTAAAGAAGAATGAAATATCGTTGCTCATGCTTTTGCCATCGCAAATCTCGCTGGGCTAAATGCGCTTGCATCCATAAAGCTTGGGCGACCCAAAATTTCATCTGTAATCAACGCCGCAGAACCTGGGGCTAAACCGATTCCCGCACCTTCATGGCCCGCTGAATGCCAAAGACCTTTCACCTGCGCATCTTCACCCACGACAGGAAGATGATCCGGGGCGTAGGGTCTAAAGCCGTGATAAGCCCGAAGCAGTTGTACATCGCGCAATACCGGAAAGAGTGAAGTAGCTTGAGCTGCTAGCTTTCGTAAGATTTCAATATTCTTTGAACCGTCAAAGCCCACGCGTTCGCGACTCGCGCCAATCAAAATCGTGCCACTTCGAGTGCCTTCAACAACTGTGCTTGTCTGCAAATCCGCATCACTACTTGCTACATTAACAACATAGTCAGAGTCATAGACTTTATGAAAAATGTACTGCGGTGCTGGCTCAGTTACCAAGATAAAACCACGGCGTGGGGCGATAGGTAAATCAGAACCTGCCATGCGGGCAATCTCGCCGGCCCACGTGCCTGTTGCATTAACAACGATCGGTGCAAGGAATTTACCTTTAGATGTCTGGATTCCGTATACCTGTGAATCTTTCACCAAGACTTCAGTGACTTTAGCCTGCGAAACAAATTGGCCGCCTCTTGAAATCACGGTGCGAATCAAATGGGCTGCCGCCAACATGGGTTGACATTGAGCATCTTGCGGATAGAAGACCCCGCTGTGGAAATCAGGATGAAGATATGGCTCGAGGTTATGGAGTTCAACTTGGCCTACAACCTGCGCATCAACCCCATGTTCTCGTTGATGAGATGCCAATTTCATCAATGCAGAATCGTCATGACGTGCGACTACTACCCCACCCTTGGCTTCAAGTTCAAAGTAATCACCCACATCTTCTTGCATCTCAAACCAGAGATCGCGAGAGCGCAGCGCAAGGGTGAGTTCAGGACCTGGCTCTTTATCTGAGACAAGAATGTTTCCTTCACCTGCACCCGTAGTCCCGCTAGAAACAGAACCTCGATCAATGACGAGAACGCTAAGGCCTGCATTAGTAAGTGACAGTGCGCAAGATGCGCCCACGATTCCAGCGCCAATAACTATGGCGTCAGGGCTTTTCATGGAGGAAGTCTGCTCTATTTCTGGATTTGTTGCAGAACATCGTTAAGAGAGTCTTCACTTGCAGGCGCTATATCCCACGGCTTATGAAGTCCGTCCTTTGACCATCGCGGAATCACATGCATATGGAGATGGAAGACAGTCTGCCATCCGGCTTCGCGGCTCATCTGAAAAACGGTTGTTCCTTCGGAGGCAAGTTTTATCTGCAAGAGATCTGCAACATCCTTCGCCATGCTGGCAACTGCTGCATAGGTCGCGCTATCTGCCTGATGGATGTCGTCTACGTGCATCTTTGGAATTACTAGCGTGTGCCCTTTATTGGCTGGAAAGATATCGAGAAATGCTAGGCACTCGTCGTTCTCCATGACCTTCTTTGCAGGAATAGTTCCGGCAACTATTCCACAGAAAATGCAATCTGACATAGGTTCACTGTAGGGCTTGGATTCTTGCCCGCGCAATCTTCTGGCTAGGTGATTCGTGTCCAAGCATGTACGACAAAAAGTCCAAGAGCTTTCTACTTACTCGCAACCAAATTTTAGACCGCTTCTTTAAGCCCAGCACTGTAAGGAAAGGCTCGTCGATAGTAGCAATGGCCGCATTAGCCAGGATTCGGTAGAAGAAAAGGCCACCCTTACTAAATGGTGGTTTCAAAATGAACTTAACTATCGGAGGCGTCATCGCAATTGCCTCTACCTCGTTCACGACAAATCCGGCAATAGTTTCCTGCAGTTCTAAAGCAGATTGCGGTGCGTTGTTAAGCCCCAATGGAACTGCGCTCTTCGCCCATTCCTGCACATATCTATCTGCGCCGAGTGCGATCGGATAACCCAATTCGATTTGAGCGCGAAGGAAAGAATCAGTGAATGCGCAATGCACCCAGAGAAGATGGCGTGCATCTCGGGCGCTGTACGACTGAGACCTACCATCTTTAGCTGGATACTCACCCTTCACATGCGAGTGAAGTTCGTTAACGCGGCGAGCTTCTCGCTCAATTGCTTCGGTAGAACCGAAAGTTGTAATTGTCAGCCAGCGAGTGGTTCTTTCAAGTCGACCTAATGGATCAGTGTCATATTGAGAATGCTCTGCAACGCCAGTGAGCGCCGCTGGATGAGCAGCCTGCATCAGAAGCGCTCGAATGCCGCCAACCAATGTTGATATAGAGCCGTGGACTTCCCAGACCGCACTTTCTGGGCCGAACAATCCAACATCGTTACCGATAGCCATCTGTTGCGCCCATGCAGGCGCGCCTGTTGGATCACCAGAAACTGTTTTGCGAAATGCATCTGCGGCTCGTTTACCACCGAGGACCGCTACTACTTTATTCACATCGCGCAGTTTAGGTGCAGATATCCAAACTGCAATTTAGATTCGCGTGGATAACCCAGCTGTGGCTTCAAGAACCACCAATGCCGCTAATCGAATGGTTCGCTCATCGCTGGAGTCCTTGGCGGCATCGATCTCGGTGATATCAACTGAGACCACTTCTTTACTTGCACCGGCAAGGAAGGCGAACTGTCGAATTTCATCTGCAGAAATTCCACCAGGTGCTGCAGCAGGACATGCTGGCACTACAGATCGATCGCAGATATCCATATCAAAATCCACGTGAATACGAGAACCGGCAATCTTTACCGCACGCTTCCAGACCTGCTCGAGACTCGCGCCACGAAGTTCAGAGCGATGAATAATTGTTATGCCAAGATCTCGAGCGCGCTCTGCATATTGCGGAGAATTCGAGAAATCTGCAATTCCGATTTGAACAACGTTCTTTCCAGCTAGCCCCGATTCGATAAGTCGACGAACCGGTGAACCGTTACTTACTCCATCGCGAAGATCGTAATGTGCGTCGAAGGTAATCAGACCCGTTGCAGCAACAGCCTTGGCCACGCTATATGTAATTGAATTATCGCCACCGAGGGCCACCAGCAAGCGATGCTTCTGTGTAATCGCGGCGAGCTCTGTAATTGTTTTATGCTCATCTTTATCTGGGGAACTCACATCGCCTGAATCAGATAGCTTCAAACGAGAGAGGTCTACCCTCGAGTCAGAGTGCGCCAATGAGTATCGCAGCAGCGCCTGCCTAATGGCAGCTGGCGTCAGATGCGCCGATGTTGGAGAAATACTGGTCTGATTGGCGGGCACTCCGACCAGAGTTAAATCACTCCCCTGATCTGTTGGATGAGAAAAGTTTGACGCTGCCCTCGGCCATAACGGGTCATGAGGCAAGTTCACTCGTCAAGGGTATCGCGCGTTGACGCGCGTTATATAGTGACGAGATGACGACGATAGATGCAGCCCTTGGCGCGCGCCCAGTCCGAGCCCCTCGTGGCACATCACGCACCGCACTTGGTTGGGGGCAAGAAGCCGCTCTTCGCATGTTGCAGAACAACTTAGATCCAGAAGTTGCAGAACATCCCGACAAGTTAGTTGTCTACGGTGGCACTGGAAAAGCTGCACGAAATTGGGAATCCTTCGATGCATTGATTAAGACCCTCACCTTTCTTAAAGATGATGAAACGATGTTGGTGCAATCTGGAAAACCTGTTGGAGTCTTCCGCACACATGAGTGGGCTCCTCGCGTTCTCCTAGCCAACTCAAACCTTGTTGGAGATTGGGCGACCTGGCCTGAATTTAGAAGGCTAGAAGATCTTGGCCTGACAATGTATGGCCAGATGACCGCTGGATCTTGGATCTACATCGGCACACAAGGAATCTTGCAGGGAACATATGAAACTTTTGCAGCGGTAGCTGAAAAGCACTTCGGTGGAACCTTGGCTGGCACACTCACCGTTACGGGCGGCTGTGGCGGAATGGGTGGCGCACAACCACTTGCCGTGACAATGAATGAAGGAACATGTCTAATCATCGATGTCGATGGCTCGCGTTTACAGCGCCGAGTCAATAAGAGATATCTCGATGTGATCGCAAACAACCTAGAAGATGCCGTTGCCCAAGCCGTCAAAGCTCGTTCTGAAAAACGCGCAATCTCAATTGGCTTAGTGGGTAATAGCGCGGCAGTTCTACCCAAGCTCTTTGCTATGGGTGTTCCTATAGATATTGTCACCGACCAAACATCTGCCCATGACCCGCTCTTCTATATTCCTGAAGGTATCGATGTGGATAGCGCGCGGGATTTAGCGATACGAAACCCTGATGATTTCTCTAAGCGCGCCAAGGAATCAATGGCCAAACACGTTGAAGCGATGGTCAACTTCCAAGATAAGGGCGCCGTCGTCTTTGATTACGGAAATTCCATCCGTGATGAAGCGCGACAAGGCGGCTACCAACGCGCATTTGAGTTCCCTGGCTTTATCCCTGCCTATATTCGCCCACTTTTCTGCGAGGGCAAAGGTCCATTTAGATGGGTTGCGCTATCGGGAGACCCCAAAGATATTCACCGCACCGATCAAGCTGTCTTAGATCTCTTCCCTGACAATAAGCATTTACAACGCTGGATTCGTATGGCGCAAGATCGCGTCGAATTCGAAGGACTTCCAGCCCGTATCTGCTGGCTCGGTTACGGTGAACGTGACAAGGCTGGCTTGAAATTCAATGACATGGTTGCCAGTGGCGAAGTAAGCGCTCCAATTGTCATCGGGCGCGATCACTTGGATTGCGGAAGCGTTGCATCTCCTTACCGCGAATCAGAAGCTATGTATGACGGCTCTGACGCAATTGCAGATTGGCCACTCCTCAACGCCATGATCAATATTTCATCAGGAGCATCTTGGGTTTCAATCCATCACGGCGGTGGCGTTGGTATTGGTCGCTCTATTCACGCAGGGCAAGTCAGCGTCGCTGACGGCACTCCCCTGGCGGCACAGAAATTAGAGCGCGTGCTCACCAACGATCCCGGTATGGGCGTCATTCGACATTGCGATGCTGGTTATGCGCATGCACAAGAAGTTGCGATTGAAAAAGGCGTTCATGTTCCAATGATGAACGGGGTTACCGGTCGGTGAGTTCTGTTGCACTGACCAACATCGCAACGTTGGTCACTAACTCCGCAGAACTTGGGGAAGGTCTTCTCGGCTTAAGCCAGGGAAAGATTCTTGTACTCGAAGATGGAAGAGTCGCAGCTATTTCTAATCGAACCCCTGAAGGAATCGATGAAGTTATTGATTGCGCCGGTAAAACAGTAATCCCAGGCTTTGTTGATTCGCATACTCATCTAGTTTTTGCCGGAGATCGCAGCGCCGAATTCGCAGCCCGTTCCCGTGGAGAGAAATACTCTGCAGGCGGTATCAAAACTACCGTCACTGCAACAAGAGCTGCATCGAACTCAGAGCTCACTAGTAATGCGCAAATACTTCTCGATGAAGCTCTGTCACAAGGCACAACAACTGTTGAGATTAAGACTGGCTACGGCCTTACGCTTCACGATGAACTCCGCTCATTAGATGTGGCAAGTGCTTTCACAGATGAAACCACGTTGCTCGCCGCACATGTAATCCCGGAAGAGTATGTAAATAACCCTGATGGTTATGTTGATTTGATTGTTAAGGAGATTATCCCCGCATCATCGGCTAAGTGGATCGACGTTTTCTGTGATGCAGGCGCATTCTCGCCTGAGCAGACTCGCGCAATCCTTCTTGCTGGTAAGGCTGCTGGCATGTTGCCACGTATCCATGCAAACCAATTAAGTCGCACAACGTCTGTTGCCCTTGCGATTGAATTGGGCGCAGCATCAGCCGATCACTTAAGCGCCAGTAGCGATGCAGATATTGAAGCCCTCGCTGCCAGTACGACAGTTGCCACACTTCTTCCAGGTGCGGAATTTTCCACGCAACATGAAGGAAAGTTGGGCCGTAGATTTCTCGACGCACATGCACAAGTCGCAATCGCAACTGATTGCAATCCAGGATCTAGCTTTACGACCTCCATGCCATTCTGCATCGCTGCCGCTGTCAGCTTGTTGGGCTTCACTGTAGAAGAAGCTGTACACGCTGCAACTGCTGGAGGAGCAACGGCTCTTCGTCGCAGCGATATCGGCAACCTCGCCATTGGTTCACGCGCTGATATTGCAATTTTGAAATCACCTTCATACATCCATCTGGCTTACCGCCCTGGAGCAGATTTAGTCGAAACCACTCTCAAAGCAGGAAGAAAAGTGAAGACATGGCAGAAGTAATAATCTCAACTCACGGAGCGAGCTTTGCAGATATCGTTGCCATTGCACGAGATGGTGCCAAGGTTGTTATCTCCGAGGAATCACTTACTGCGATGCAGAAGTCGCGCGATCATGTTGAAGCTCTCGCTGCCAGCGATACACCCGTCTACGGAATCTCAACTGGTTTCGGAGCCCTTGCCAATCGACATGTTTCTACCGACCTTCGCACTCAACTCCAACGTTCTTTGATTCGTTCCCATGCCGCAGGCGTCGGTGCACCTGTCGAAGTTGAAGTCGTTCGCGCTTTGATGGCTCTGCGCCTGAAAACCTTAGCCTCAGGAAGAACTGGTGTTCGTCCAATTGTTGCCCAAACTATGGCTGCAATTCTCAATGCCGGAATAACTCCGTTGGTACGCGAATTTGGTTCACTCGGCTGCAGCGGTGACTTAGCACCACTTGCACATTGCGCTCTCGTTCTTATGGGTGAAGGCGAGGCGGTGGACAGAGAGGGTGTGGCCAAGCCAGTAGCTCAGTTGTTAAAGGAAGCTGGAATAGAACCAGTGCAACTAGCCGAGAAAGAAGGGCTTGCACTCATCAACGGCACTGATGGGATGCTCGGCATGCTTATTCTGGCTATTCACGATCTTCGCAATTTAGTTGATAGCGCAGATGTGGTTGCAGCCATGAGCGTCGAAGGTCTACTTGGTACAGATCGCGTCTTCATTCCTGAACTTCACACTCCCCTTCGTTCACATCCAGGGCAAGCGACAAGCGCTGCTCGGATGTTGGCAACCCTTGCTGGTTCAGGAATCGTTGCTTCTCACTTACATAATGATGATCGCGTTCAAGATGCGTACTCTCTTCGCTGCGCTCCACAAGTTGCTGGCGCAGTCCGTGACACCATTGAATATGCAGCAACAGTTGCCGAACGCGAACTTTCTGCAGTCATTGATAACCCCGTTGTTCTTGAAGATGGCCGTATCTCTTCCAATGGAAATTTCCATGGCGCACCCGTTGCCTACGTGCTCGATTTCCTGGCTATTGCGGTTGCAGATCTAGGAAGCATTGCAGAGAGAAGAACAGATAGAGCGCTGGATAAAAATCGCAACGCAGGGTTGCCTCCATTTCTCGCCGATGACCCAGGTGTTGATTCTGGTCTGATGATTGCTCAATACACACAGGCAGCCCTCGTCAGTGAGAATAAGCGTTTAGCTTCACCTGCAAGTGTGGACTCCATACCTTCATCGGCGATGCAAGAAGATCACGTCTCGATGGGATGGTCCGCCGCTCGTAAATTGCGCACTGCCATTTCAAACCTGACTCACATCATCGCGATTGAGTTAGTTACTGCATCTCGCGCCATCGAACTTCGTGCACCGCTCACACCAAGCCCTGTCTCTGCAAAGATCATCTCAGCGCTACGACAGAGCGTTGCCGGCCCTGGCCCTGATCGATACCTCTCGCCAGAATTGATTGCCGCTAGCGAGTTCGTATCCGCCGGGAAAGTTATGAATGGGATTCGATAAAGAGTCGTGAATTCTCGAAGATGACCTCTTGGTCGTAATCGAGCGTTGCCACGTGATAGCTGTTTACCAGTTCAATTCGCTGCTTCTGGCGTGAACCCACGCCTTTCATGACAATCTCTGTATTTGTCACCGGCAAAGTGTGGTCATCAACGCTATGAAAGAGCAGCATCGGCGCTGTGACATCGTGGAGTCGCTTACGTGTGTAGTGAAGCATTTTTAATAGCTCGTAGACACCTACTGCAGGCAGCGCGTCATATCCGTACTCGGTGATTCCGGGACGTTTAATGTCATCGCCTACCGAGTCGCGCATCTTCTGAAATCTAGATATCGCCCAGGCTAATTGATGAGGAACAAACTTCACGTGAATCATTGGGTTGACCAGAATGATTCCAGCCAGATCCTTTGAATACCGGGTAGCAATATTGAGCGTTGTTCCGCCACCCATCGAAAGCCCGCAGATAAAGACTTTGCGACAGGTGCGCAGAAGTTCTTGTAAATCACTCTCAACCTTGGCGGGCCATTCTTGCCATTTCACTAAATTTAAGTCGTGTGGCGTTGTTCCGTGGCCAGGAAGAAGAGGGACTTTGACCGTATATCCCCGCTGGTTTAGGTATTCGGCCCATGGGCGCATTGATGCCGGTGAACCTGTAAAACCATGAACGAGCAAGATGCCAATTTCTTTATTTACTCCGCTCCCCTGAGCAAACCAATCTGCCAAGAGCCCTTCGGGTGCGCCTTCAACTGCCATACAGACACAGTATTACGACTTAGATGTCAGAGCAATCATCTAGAGTTAAACGTGTGGTGAATGAAGAGTTAAGTAAACCTTGGCAATCCACCTTGCAAGATTTCGGGCGCGCACTTCAAGATACAACTTTTGTCGTTATTGATTTAGAAACAACAGGCGGTGCTCCCCATTTAGGTGCCGCAATAACCGAGATTGGCGCGATCAAATCTCGAGGCGGTCAGTTGCTTGGAGAGTTCAAAACTTTTGTCGATCCGGGCCATCTTGTCCCTGCTTACATAACTGAACTCACTGGAATTACCGATGAGATGCTCTTTCAATCACCCAAAATTGCGCTCTTGCTACCGCAACTCTTTGAATTCTTAGGTGCCCCCGAAGAGACCGTTCTGGTTGCACAGAATGCGCCCTTTGATCTCTCATTCCTGACATTTGCAACTAGAGAATCAGGTTTGACGTGGCCTGCCTACCCAGTACTAGATACTGCGATTATTGCCCGGAAAGTGCTAACCCGCGATGAGGTCCCTAACTGCAAGCTCTCAACTTTGGCAGAATTTTTTGGGACGCAAACCACTCCCAACCATCGCGCCCTCGATGATGCCCGAGCCACTCTCGACGTGTTCCACGGACTTCTAGAAAGACTTGGATCCTTGGATATTCACACTCTCGAAGAGCTACTTAACTTCAGTAAACGTACTAAGAGGCCGAAATCTCCTGAGTCAAAGCAGCCCATCGATTAAGTAGATGAGTCGCAGCGCCCGAATCAACAGCAGCGCTTGCGCGAACCAGTCCTTCGCTTAATCGCGTTCGAATATCTTGGTTGAAGTTACCTTCGAAGGCTGCAATCGCGGCTGCTGCATTAAGTAAGACAGCATCTCGCGGTGCTCCTCGCTCGCCCTTGAAGATGGCTCTGCTGATCTCAGCGTTTTCAGCGGCATCTCCCCCAACAATTGCCTCCAGCGGCGCATTAGCTATTCCAAAATCTTTGGCGTCAATTCGATCGCTCTTAATCTCGCCTTCACCAATAATCAATATAGAAGTTGTTGTAGCTAGGGTTATCTCATCAAGCCCATCATCACCGCGGAAGACAAAACCATCGCAACCTTTGGCAGCCAGCACCTGCGCCATCACCAGATGCATCCGCTCATTGGCAACGCCAATCGCTGCAGCTTTTGGCTGGGCAGGGTTTGCTAGCGGTCCCAAGATATTAAAGACTGTTGGTACGCCTAGCTCTTTACGAGCAGGGGCGGCGAATCGCATAGCTGGGTGAAAAATTGGAGCAAAGCAGAATCCAATACCTAGTTCACGGACCGTGCGCTCTACGCCCTTTCCATCAAGACCTGGCACAACGCCGAGCGCTTCCAGAAAATCAGATGCACCTGAACGCGATGACACTGCGCGGTTACCGTGTTTGACGACCCGGGCGCCTGCAGCGGCTGCGATGATCGCAGCAGTTGTGGAGATATTGATGGTGTGTGCTCCATCGCCACCGGTACCAACGGTGTCTACCGCCCTCTCGGTAATCGAGATGGGACCAGAGTGTCGATACATCTCGGCAACGAGCGCGCTGACCTCTTCAGCGGTCTCGCCTTTGGCTTTAAGAGACAACAGGAAGCTCTTGATATTTTCAACCTCTGCATCACCTTGAAGGATTTGGCGCATCACAGATTGGATCTCATCTATTTCTAGATCAAGACCAGTGTTTAACTTAGTGAGAGTCTGCTTCCAAATATCTATTGACTCAGTCATGGAAACTTCTGACTAGACAGTGGCAATAGTGCGAGAGCGAAGTAAATCAGCGACTGTGTGAGCAAGGGTAAATGGGTCTACCGGATGAAGAACATTTGCTTCGGCGCGAGACCATGCGGCCAACCACGCATCCTCTTTACGTCCAGTCATCACCATCACTGGTGGGCAGTTAAAGACTTCATCTTTGAGCTGGCGCGCCATTCCAATGCCACCTTCGGGAACTGCTTCTCCATCAAGGATGAAGAGATCGATTGGTGAATCACTCCCTGGCTTCTTTGCATCAACAAAGAGTCGAAGCGCCGCCCCTGTAGCAAATTGATGGATCACATGTTCTGCCATATCGGGTGCAACACGGGTACCAAGGGCGGCGATGACCGCTTCTCGGACTGTGACATCGTCTGAGTACAGGACTATTGAGTATTTGCGCTCTCTTGCTTCTGACATGGGGCAAAGTCTAGCCATCCGGTGGCGCCAATTTGGAGGTGGCTTTTGCCTACCAACGCGTGACCCTTTTCACCTCAAATAGACGGCAAATCCCGCTTATCTCAGGGCTTCTAAATAGGTTTGCACGAGCCTTTTCGGGAATAATGCCACCCATGACAAGTGCGAGCGTGAGCGATCATCACAAGATAACCCGCCCCAATATGGTGGCGGTCGGAACAATCGTCTGGCTCTCCAGCGAACTTATGTTCTTCGCAGCTCTCTTTGCAATGTACTTCACTACTCGCGCAGTTCAAGGCCCTGAGATCTGGGGCGAATCAACAGAGTTCCTTAATATTCCATTCGCAGCCTTCAACACCACAGTTCTTGTTCTCTCATCCGTTACATGCCAATTTGGCGTCTTCGCAGCAGAGCGTTACCAAGCGCGACGTACCGGTTCGATCTTTAAAGTTTCATCTTGGGGAATGCGTGAATGGTTCTCACTCACGTTCTTGATGGGCGCCTTCTTTATCTCTGGTCAAATCTATGAATATGCCTTCCTTGTTTCTGAAGGTTTGGCGCTTTCAACTAATGCGTACAGCTCAGTCTTCTATCTAGCAACCGGCTTCCACGGTCTGCACGTGACTGGTGGTTTGATCGCCTTCCTCATCGTGATGATTCGTGTAGCTAAGGCTCGTCGCTTTACTCAAGGTCAAGCTACAACAGCAATTGTTGTCTCGTACTACTGGCACTTTGTTGATGTTGTTTGGATCGCCCTCTTTGCCGCAATTTATCTCATCAAGTAATTTCCAACCGAAAGGAAAACAGTGAAGCGTCTATCGCGACTACGCAGACATCGTGCGGCAGGGCCAATTCTCTTGATCTTCGCACTCTTCACCATCGGCACGACTTTTCAGGTTGCAAGCGCAGTCAATCAAGAGAATGCGACCGTTCAATCTCGATCTGCTGCGATTGAAGAGGGTAAAGAAATCTTCCTACGAGGATGCTCTTCTTGCCACGGACTTAACGCTGAAGGCCAAGAGATTGCACCATCACTCATCGGAGTTGGCGCCGCTTCTGTAGATTTCCAAGTTGGCACTGGCCGCATGCCGATGGCTGATATGAGCCAGCAAGCGATGCGTAAGGCTCCTGTCTATTCACCAGAAGAAGTCCATGCACTTGCAACCTATGTTGCATCCCTTGCTCCAGGACCTGCGGTACCGGGTGATGAGCTTTTAAATTATGAGCGTGATGGTTCTGTTGCAGAAGGCGGAGAACTCTTCCGCACTAACTGCGCGATGTGCCATAACTTTGCCGGACAAGGTGGAGCACTTACTCAAGGTAAGTACGCTCCAACTGTTATGGGCGTTGAGCCAAAACATATTTATGAAGCGATGATTACTGGTCCGCAAGCGATGCCGGTCTTCAGCGATAAGACTCTTACCCCTGAAGAGAAGCTCTCCATTATTAAGTGGATTAAATCTGCCGAATCAGAACCACAACTTGGTGGAGTAGCACTTGGTCGAGTGGGGCCAGTTACTGAAGGCCTCCTCGCATGGACGCTAGGAATCGGATTGCTCATTGGTGTAGCAGTATGGCTAGCAGCGAAGGCGAGATAGCAGATGTCTAATTCAGAGTCACGAGAAGTCGAACTCATTAAAGATCCTGGACTTCCAGCGCACGTCCATCGCAGAACAGATACTGACCCAATTGCTGCAAAGCGCGCCGAACGACAAGTTGCGATTCTCTTCTCTCTATCTGCGCTCGGGACTCTCCTACTGATCTTCTCCTTCATCTTCGTGAGCGATGAGACCTTTATTTTCATTCCAGTTATGGGCGAGACCAATGCTCATCAACTTGGCATCGGACTTGGAATGGCGATTGCGCTCTTCTGTATCGGAGCAGGAGCTATTCATTGGGCAAAGACTCTGATGCCTGATGAAGAAGTTGTTGTGCAACGCCATGAATTTCGTTCGGATGATGAAGATCGCTCTGACTTTGTTAAGACTGTAAAGGAAGGCGCAGAGAACGCAGGTCTTGGGCGCCGCCCGCTGATTAAGCGAACGCTCGGCGCAGCGCTCGGACTTTCAGGGCTTACTCCTCTATTGCTCCTTCGCGATCTAGGTCCACTACCAGGCGATGATCTCAAGAAGACAAACTGGAAAGCTGGAACTCGTTTGGTTACCGACCCTGGTGATCGACCAATTCGTCCTGAAGATCTTGAAATTGGTGCAGTTGCTCAAACTCAGCCGGAGTTTCCAGAAGGCAAGGAACGTCACCTTGAAGATATCGCCAAGGATGCTGTTCTCTTAATTCGCATGCGCCCCGAAGAATTTAATCTTGATAGCGAGAGACTTTCTTGGACGCACGAAGGCATCATCGCCTTCTCCAAGATTTGTTCACATATGGGGTGCGCAGTCGCTCTCTACGAGCAGACAACAAAGCATCTGCTCTGTCCATGCCACCAATCAACCTTCGATGTCACTCGCGCTGCCAAAGTTATCTTTGGCCCCGCAGCTCGACCTCTGCCACAATTGGCAATCACAGTGGATGCCGAAGGTTACTTAGTAGCTCAAGCGCCATTTACTGAACCTGTAGGACCTAGCTTCTGGGGGCGTTTATCATGACAGCACGCGAAAGAATCGCCGGCAACGTTGCAGGTTATGTTGACGACCGCACAGGCGGCGCTAAGTGGATGAAGAAAAACCTACAAAAGGTCTTCCCTGATCACTGGTCATTCCTCCTTGGTGAAATCTGCTTGTACTCATTTGTTATCTTGTTGCTCTCTGGAACTTTCCTAACCTTCTGGTTCGACCCTTCAATGCGTGAAGTGATTTATGAAGGCGCATACGAACCGCTACAAGGCGTAAAGATGTCAGCGGCCTACGCGTCCGCTCTTGAAATCTCTTTCGAGGTTCGCGGTGGCCTTCTTATGCGCCAAATTCACCACTGGGCAGCTCTTATCTTCATGGTGGGAATTGTCGTTCACTTGATGCGCGTCTTCTTTACCGGTGCATTCCGTAAGCCACGCGAATTCAACTGGATCATCGGCATTGGACTTCTTACCCTCGGAATCGTTGAAGGTTTCTTGGGATACTCACTCCCTGATGACTTGCTCTCTGGCACAGGAATCCGAATTGCAGAAGCAATCATTCAAGCGATCCCAGTAGTCGGTTCTTATCTTTCTTACTTCGCCTTTGGTGGCGCCTTCCCAGGGCTCGCCTTTATCCCACGTATCTATGTGGTACATGTTCTTCTCTTGCCCGCGATATTTTTGGCCCTCATCACAGTTCACCTCATGCTCGTCTGGTACCAGAAGCACACTCAATTCCCTGGTCCTGGACGCACTGAAAAGAACGTTGTTGGTTACCCACTCATGCCTGTCTATATGGCAAAGGCTGGTGGATTCTTCTTTATCGTCTTCGGTGTCACAGCATTCTTAGGCGCCGTTGCCTCGATTAACCCAATTTGGTTATACGGCCCATATAACCCTGGACAGGTTTCTGCAGGTTCACAACCTGACTGGTACATGGGTTGGCTCGATGGTTTAGTTCGTATGGCTCCACCACTTGAGACCTATCTCTTTGGATACACGATTTCATGGAATATTCTGATTCCAGGTTTAATCTTGCCGGGAATTATGTTTACAGGAATGGCTCTCTATCCATTTATCGAGAGTTGGATCACCGGAGATAAGCGCGAGCACCATCTTCTAGATCGACCACGTAATGCGCCAAATCGCACAGCGATCGGCGTCATGGCCCTTACCTTCACACTCGTCTCTTTGATTAACGGTGGAAACGACATCATCGCCACTACCTTTGATCTGACCATCAATCAGATGATGTGGTTCTCTCGAATTGCGATCATTGTTCTGCCACCGATCGCCTTTATTGTGACTAAGCGCCTCTGCCTATCGCTACAGCGCGCAGATCGCGACTTGGTATTACATGGCCGCGAAACGGGTCGACTAGTACGAATGCCAAATGGTGAGTTTGTTGAAGTACACGAGCCAATCACTCCAGAGAAGGCGTGGCTACTTACATCTCACGAACAGCTGGCTCCACTTGAGCTTCCTGAAGTCGATGGTGCCGGTGTGCGTCGTCCAGCTGCGATTCGAAATAAGATTCGTAATCGAATTTCACGTGCGCATGCAGTTGCAGTACCAAAGGCAACTGAGACCGAGCGTCGCGAACTAGAGGGCCATCACTAATTTCTTAGCGCAAGGCAGGTAAGACTTACTTGCCTGTGTAATGGCCTGCAATTGCGGTAAATGCCTGATCCAAGATTGCGAAGCCTTCACGAAGTTCTGCCTCGCTCACATTACATGGCGGGCAGATATGCATTCTGTTGTAATTGGTAAATGGCATCAGCCCTAACTTCTTGCAGGCAGCAACTAGCTCGCCCATCGCAGGACTTGTTCCACCGTAGGGTGCGAGTGGCTCGCGACTCTGGCGATCCTTTACAAGATCAAGAGCCCAGAAAGTTCCACGTCCACGGATTTCGCCAATCACTTTATGTTTAGCCATCAGCTCTTCCAGAAGTGGCTTAATTACGCGCTCGCCCATATCGGCAGCATTTTCAACGATCTTCTCTTGCGCCATCACATCGAGAGTTGCAACAGCTGCAGCGCAGGCAAGTGGATGTCCGCTATAGGTAAGTCCACCAGGGAAGACGCGCTCATCAAATGTCTTGGCGATCTCATCACTGATGATGACTCCCCCAAGTGGTACATAACCGCTATTAACTCCCTTAGCGAAGACAATCAGATCTGGCTCGGCTGCTGAATGTTGGTAGGCAAACCACTTTCCAGTGCGGCCGAACCCTGCCATTACTTCATCTGCAATCCATTTAATTCCATACTTATCGCAGAGCGCTCTTACTCCTTCGAGGTAGCCAGCAGGAGGTAGCAGAACGCCAGCTGTGCCAACAACGGATTCGATAAGAATTGCGCCGATTGTTGCGGGACCCTCAAAAATGATTACCTGCTCGAGGTGTTCAAGGGCGCGCTTGCACTCTTCTTCCTCTGTCGTTGCCCAGAAAGCTGAGCGGTAGAGATAAGGGCCAAAGAAGTGGACATGGCCGTACGCGTATTCATTAGGCCAACGTCGTGGATCACCTGTTGAAGCAATCGCTGCGGAGGTATTGCCGTGATAGCTGCGATAGAAAGAGAGGACTTTGTGGCGATTGGTGTGAAGTCGCACCATGCGAATGGCGTTTTCGACAGCATCGGCACCGCCATTAGTGAAGAAGACTTTGTTGTGATGCGCACCAGCGCGTGCAGTAATGCGCTTGGCGGCCTCGCCACGAGCCTCGTTTGCATGTTGCGGTGCGACAGTTGTCAGCACCCCGGCTTGCTCTTGGATTGCCTTAATTACTTTGGGGTGCTGAAAACCAATATTGGTAAAGACCAACTGACACGAAAAGTCTAAGTATCGCTTTCCGTCAAAGTCCCAGAAGTAACTGCCTTCTCCTCCAGCGACAGGGAGAGGTGCAATCTGTGATTGCGCGCTCCAGGAGTGAAAGACATGGGCGCGGTCGGTGGCAAATACCTCTTTACCGCGTTCTGGATTTGCAGTTGGCTGTGTCATGGACGCTATCTAATCACTTTTAACTTTGAATGACGAGAGCGACTCCAAGCGCCGTCAGAACTATTCCTACAATTCCTATCGCACCTACCTTCTCTTGAAAGAGTACATACGCCTGCATAACTGCCATCGGTGGAACAAGGTAGAGCAGACTCGAAACCTTTGCTGCTGATCCTTGGTTTAAGAGCCAGAGTAGTAGCAAGATAGCTGCAATCGATGTGACTAAAACTGCCCACGCCATCGTCCAGAAAGATGTGTGGGTCAATTCAAAGCGAGTTCTGCCGAGAGCTATAGAGATAGCGAGCATTACAATTCCGGCGATAAGGAATTGGTACGTGGTACCTATCATCAAGGGAATATCGCGACCGATCTTCTTCTGGAGCAAGGTTGCAATTGTGCTACCGGCCAATGCAACAAAGAGCAGTGCCAGTGATTCAGCGGTAAATCCACTTGCACCTGTCAGCTTAGGCAATACAACGAGCACCACTCCAGATAACCCAAAGAAGAGTCCGGCAATCTGCTTTCCAGTCAGGGGTTCAGCCAGTAGTCGAACAGCCAATACCGAGACAAGGATCGGTTGCATGCTGGTAATCACAGACGATAAACCTGCCGGTGCTCCGAGTTCAATGGCATACCAAACCCCTCCTAGATAGAGACCATGGAGAGAAAGACCAATAAGAACTGTGGCATAGAGATCTTCACGAGAAAGTCTTAGAGGTTGGCGCAGAGCCACGGTGAGCAGGAAGAGAATTACTGCAGCGAACAGTAAGCGCAGCGCTAAGAAGAAGAGAGAGTCGCTATCTTCAAATCCATATTTGGCAACGACAAAGCCTGAACTCCAGATGAGGGTAAATATCCAAGGAGCGGCAAAGGCCAGCTTCTTCATATTCTAAAGAACGTCAGCAGGTTAGTGCTGTGGCTCTGGTTTTTCGTACTCGGTAACCATTCCAATAATGCTTAGGACAAGCGTTCCCAAAGCAATAAGTACTAGCCACCAGCCGATGATGAGTCCGAGGCTAAGCGCTGTGGCGCTGAGAGCAACAGGAAGCGGCCACCATGAATGAGGACTATAGAAACCAAGTTCGCCGGCATCATCTGCGATTTCGGCATCGTCGTTATCTGAGGGAATTGCTACGCCAATTCTCTTCTGAGTAAACCAGAGGTAGAAGCCGACCATTCCAGCAAGGCATGCCGCCAGAATCATTCCGGTAATACCAACAGGTTCTCCACCGACTGCCCAATAAATCACCGTCATGATCACATAAAAGACTGCCAGGAAGGTAAAGAGTTTCCAGTTAGCTTTCATGCTTAGTGACCTTCAGTCTTGATGTGTGGATGGTGGAGATCAAATGCCGGACGCTCAGAACGAATACGTGGCATTGATAAGAAGTTATGGCGTGGTGGTGGGCACGATGTAGCCCACTCGAGGGATGAACCGTAGCCCCATGGATCATCAACTTCGACCTTCGGAGACTTACGTGTAATCCAGATGTTGACGAAGAATGGAATCATTGAAAGTGCAAGCAGGAATGATCCGACGGTTGAAATCATATTCATTTCGGTAAAGCCATCGGTTGATAGGTAATCCGCGTAACGACGTGGGAAACCTTTAATGCCAAGCCAGTGCTGGATAAGGAAGGTGATATGGAAACCGAAGAAGAGAGTCCAGAAGTGGATCTTTCCAAGAGTTTCATTGAGCATACGTCCGGTGAACTTAGGCCACCAGAAGTAGAAGCCGGCGAACATCGCAAAGACCACAGTGCCGAAGAGAACGTAGTGGAAGTGAGCTACAACGAAATAGGAAGCTGATACTGCGAAGTCCAAAGGTGGGGATGCCAGGATGATTCCTGTAATTCCACCGAAGAGGAATGTCACAAGGAAGCCCATCACCCAGAGCATTGGAGTTTCAAAGGTGACGTGACCGCGCCACATGGTTCCGATCCAGTTAAAGAATTTCACACCGGTTGGAACACCAATAAGGAATGTCATAAATGAGAAGAAGGGAAGGAGAACCTTGCCGCTTGCAAACATGTGGTGCGCCCAAACAGCTACGGAGAGCGCTGAGATTGCAATGGTTGCAGCGATAAGTCCCTTGTAACCAAAGATTGGCTTACGGCTAAAGACCGGCAGAATCTCCGTTGCGATTCCGAAGAATGGCAGCGCCAAGATATAGACCTCGGGGTGACCGAAGAACCAGAACAAGTGCTGCCAGAGCATGGCTCCGCCGTTAGCTGGATCAAAGATGTGAGTGCCAAAGAGTCGATCTGATTCAAGTCCAAGTAGTGCTGCAGCCAGGGGTGGGAAGGCAAGCAGAACAAGAATCGAGGTCAGCAATACGTTCCAAGAGAAGATCGACATACGGAACATCGTCATGCCGGGTGCACGCATTGTGAAGATAGTCGTAATGAAGTTAACGCCGCCAAGAATTGTTCCAAGGCCTGAAATAGTCAGACCCATAACCCAGAGATCTCCACCAATTCCAGGTGAGTACGTTGAGTTGGCAAGTGGTGCATATGCGGTCCATCCGAAGGAGGCAGCTCCTCCTGGAGTTAAGAATCCGATAGTTGCTTGGATGGAACCGAAGAAGTAGAGCCAGTAAGAGAGCATGTTAAGGCGCGGAAAGGCAACATCGGCTGCACCAATCTGCAGAGGCATGATGACATTTGCAAAACCGACAAAGAGCGGCGTTGCAAACATCAGCAACATAATCGTTCCGTGCATTGTAAATACTTGGTTGTACTGCTCAACGCTCATGAACTGCATACCTGGGCGGGTCAGCTCGGCGCGGATAAAGAGAGCAAGGACGCCGCCGATAAGGAACCAAGCAAAAGATGTTGCTAAATAAAGGTAGCCGATGCGCTTATGGTCGGTTGAGGTAATGGTCTTAACAAACTGGCTTCCAAGAGAAGTTTTCTGAACTCCTTGGCGAGGCGCTGCAATCGTTGGACGTTCTGCGAATGTTGTCATGCTGCGCTCGCCTTCAATGAGTCAAGATATTTCTGATACTGCTCTGGAGTTACAACTTTGACCTTAAAGAGCATCTGTGAATGGTTTCGTCCGCAGAGGATGTTGCATCGGCCTGGGAACTCACCCAACTTATTGGCAGTGAACTGGAGCTTGTTGGTTTCACCTGGCAGGTTTTGCATCTGAATCATGAACGCGGGAATCCAGAATCCGTGAACCACATCAGTTGCGGTCAAAGTGAAGCGAACCTTCTCACCCTGCGGAAGATACAAAGTTGGTGGCTGGGCAGGTGTTCCTGTAACAACTGCCTTATCTCCCGCTTCTGGGTAACCAAACTGCCAAGACCACTGGAAGCCATTGACGTTGATCTCATGCTTAACCGGTGAAGTCTTATCAACAATCTCTGTCTGCTTAATGGCAGTGAAGTAGAAAAGAACAAAGACGATAATGAATGGAATTACTGTATAGAGAATTTCTACTGGGATGTTGTACTGGGTCTGCTTTGGGAATTCGCCCTTGCTCGCCGATGCGCGATGGAAAACAGCTGGCCACAAAAGTAGAACGAGAGTAATAATTCCAACTACCGCTCCTGCAATCCAAGCTCCTTGCCAGAGTGAAATCGAGATGTCATTGACGCTGGAAGCATCCTTCGGGAAGCCCATCCCGGAAATATTCTTTGTATCAAAAGAGCAACCGCTCAGCGCTATTGCGAGTGGCGCGAGAACTGCAGCCGCTCGGACTGGGCGCCATCTGCGCGAAGTGTGAGACATAGGCGTAAGGATAGTGGTGCGGTGTGCATGTGCTCGCCCGAGCGAGTAGCGTTCGTTCGGTGGTTCGTGTCACAGGAAATTTCACCTCTGAAAACCCGCTCCATCCTGCCGCCAAAGAGGCGCTGCTGGCGGCTTTTGACCAAGGATGGGCTGACCCCAAGAAGATTTCACAGAGCTCCGCGCGCGCTGCGATCCTTAGAAATCAATCGCTAGAAAATATCGGCAACCGCCTCGGTCTTCGCCCAGATGCAATAGAAATCATAGGAGAGCCGGCGCTCGGCCACTTCCTTGCTATCGCTGGGCTCTTATCCCCTGCAAAGAACTTTGCCTACACATCCATCGACAAAGGAAAAATTCGTGCCATCGCCCGCGCGCATTCTGGGCCGGTGCAAGAGTGGGAAGTTGATAGTGAAGGTCAGATTTTGAAAACATCGACACTGACCGATGACGCTGTGCTCTCTCTTCAGTTAGCTAACGGAGAAACTGGAGCCATTCAAAAGTATCGCCCGGCTCAAGGAGTGAAGATGGCAGTCGATGCCACAGCCTCAGGGCCTCGACTTCCGCTTCCCGAAAATTGGTCAACCGCACTCTTTGATGCCCAATCGTGGGGCGGTCCATCGGGTCTTGGAGTTCTTGCGATTAACGACTCAACATACACCTACCCGTTACCTCGAATTGCGCCCATTAAATCCCCTGGTACTTACTCACTCCCCTTGCTCATTGCTGCAGCAATTGCCTTGGAGAATTTCAGGCCAGAAGATCGCGAAATTCGCAGATATCTCATCGACTCTCTTTCAGAGATTGAAGGCGTAGAAATCGTTGCACCGAATACCGAGGCGCTGGCAAATAAGATTTCTCTCTCCGTCTCAGGGGTTGCGGGAGAGCAATTGGTGCGCGCCTTAGCTGAAGATGGAATCGATGCCGATTCTGGTTCTGCTTGCTCTGCGGCCGATCTACAGCCCAGCCACGTACTGGCAGCGATGGGCTATCCAACAACTGGCCATCTCCGATTGACGCTTCACAGTGGAACTACGCGTGGTGAAATTGACTCGCTTAAGAAAGCTATCTCTCGCGCAATTTCTTAGGCTGGTAAGTGAGCCGCTATCTCACTCACCGCGCTCTCGCCGTACGCTTCTAAGAAGCGGGCAAGAAACTCATCGCGAGTAAAGCGATATTCCTGAGTTCCGGTGGTTTCAATAACATAAGTTGCAATCATCGAACCTAATTGAGCGCAGCGCTCTAACGAAAGCCCCCAAGCAAGTCCTGCTACAAAACCCGATCTAAATGAATCGCCAACTCCAGTTGGGTCAATCTTCGCCTTCTCTTTGGCGCAGCGAACCTTAATAAAAGTTCCATCTTTACTCTCAACGCGTGCGCCTTCAGAGCCTTGCGTGACAACGCGATAGGTGACTTTCTCTAGAATCTCGCGATCGCTCCAACCTGTCTTTTGAATAGCTAGCGCAAGTTCATACTCATTCATAAATAAGTATGTGGCCCCGGCGATCAATTTTTTAATCTCTTCACCACTCATGCGCGCCATCTGTTGTGAAGGATCTGCTGCTACTGCAACTCCCATAGAGAGCGCTACTTCTGTGTGGCGCAGCATCGCCTCAGGGTCATCCGGAGAAACTACTAAGAGGTCTAACTTGCCGACCTTATCCATGATGGGTTTGAGTTCGATGTTGCGCGCCTCAGACATAGCGCCAGGAAAGAAGGATGCAATCTGGTTGAGTTCAGTATCAGTGGTCACTGTGAAATGCGCAGTGTGTTGTTCGGTAGAGACAAGGGCATGAGAAGTATTGACTCCGTGGCGCGTAAGCCAGGCATCGTAATCAGCGAAATCTTTTCCAACCGCTGCAATCAAGATGGGGTTGAGGCCAAGTACACCGAGCCCAAATGCGATATTGGCTGCGCATCCCCCGCGACGGACATCGAGGCCATCTACGAGGAATGAGAGAGAGACTTTTTCAAGTGAGCCAGCAACTAAGGAGTCTGTAAATTTGCCCGGAAAGGTCATGAGATGGTCTAACCCGACTGAACCTGCCACGCCTATTTTCATAGGCCGTATCTAACTACAAGCGATGAAGGCTAAGTACTTGTTAGCTAAAGGAATCGCCGCATGCGCATGAACCACCCGCATTTGGATTATCGATTGTGAAACCCTGCTTCTCAATGGTGTCAACAAAATCGATGCTTGCACCCATGAGGTATGGATCGCTCATCTTGTCCACGACAACTTTGACAGCGCCAAATGAGCGAGCAATATCGCCTTCTTGATTGCGATCGTCGAAGTAGAGCTGGTAACGAAGACCTGAGCATCCACCTGGTTGGACTGCAACGCGAAGGTAGAGATCATCGCGTCCTTCTTGAGCAAGAAGGGCTGCAACCTTTGCGGCCGCCACATCAGTAAGAGTGATACCGGTTGTGATGTCGACAGGTGTTGTTGTTTCAGTAGTCATG
>CAZSWE010000002.1:0-38385 GCA_964610715.1 uncultured Candidatus Planktophila sp. | reverse complement strand
ACAAACCAGAAGATGACCATCAACATGGCTAAGGCATAAGGCTTACGGTTATTGCGCGTAGTGATTGTCGACACGATGAAGAGGCCTTTCAGACTGCAGATTATGCGTAATTCGCTAGAGTCCAAGCCTACCTTTAGGCTGTACCCGTGCCCCTTCTTAGCGCAGCCCAAAATGGAGTTATCTCTCATACTCCACTGGCACTGCAGCGAGCAGGCCTCGTTGATTACGAGAAAGCGTTATTTGTGCAACGCAGCATCCATGCAGAGGTAGTCAGCGGAACTCGCGAGAACACCTTGTTACTTCTTGAGCACCCTTCTGTTTTTACTGCGGGCAAACGCACTCTTGATAATGAAAAACCTCAAGATGGAACGCCTGTGATAGATGTAGACCGTGGTGGAAAAATCACTTGGCATGGCCCCGGTCAATTAGTGGGCTACCCAATCGTAAAGCTGGCGAAGCCAACTGAGTTAGTTGGATTTGTTCGCGAGATCGAAGCTGGAATCATCGCTGTCTGCGCAGAGTTCGGAATAGAGGGGCAACGCGTCGATGGGCGTTCTGGTGTCTGGGTCTGTGATGATCGCGGAGATCGTAAAATTGCAGCTATCGGAATTCGCGTTGCATCTGGGGTTTCTATGCATGGCTTTGCCATCAATGTGAACCCAGATCTGTCGGAATTTGAGCGCATCGTTCCCTGTGGAATTGACGATGCCGCAGTGACTTCGATGGCGATAGAGCTCAATCGTGAAGTCACGCTAGATGAAGTATTACCTGTCGTTGAAAAGCATCTCTACGAGACTTTAGTTAAGGTAAGCGCATGACAATCGCACCAGAGGGTCGTAAGTTGCTTCGAATTGAGGCGCGTAACGCCGAGACACCAATTGAGCGAAAGCCTGAATGGATTAAAACTCGCGCCAACATGGGCCCTGAGTACACACGTTTGCGCTCCTTGGTAAAGAGCGAAGGTCTACATACTGTCTGCCAAGAAGCAGCTTGTCCAAATATCTTTGAATGTTGGGAAGATAAGGAAGCAACCTTCCTCATCGGTGGAGAGCGCTGTACACGTCGCTGCGATTTCTGCAATATCGATACTGGAAAACCTGAACCTTTAGATCGTGATGAACCACGACGTGTAGCTGAGTCTGTGCAATCAATGGGGTTGAAGTACGCAACTATCACCGGAGTTACTCGTGATGATCTCGAGGATGAAGGTGCATGGCTCTACGCAGAAACAATTCGCAAAGTACATGAGTTGAATCCCGGAACAGGCGTTGAAATGTTGGCGCCAGATTTCAGCGGTAACCCAACTCTTCTTAATGAAGTCTTTGAGACTCGCCCTGAAGTATTTGCTCACAATCTTGAGACAGTTCCACGTATCTTCAAGCAGATTAGACCTGCATTTACCTACGAAAGATCGCTCAACGTGATTTCACAGGCTCGCGCATTTGGCCTAATTACAAAGTCAAACCTCATCTTGGGGCTGGGCGAAACTCGTGAAGAAATCTCGCAAGCGCTCGTTGATCTCCATGCAGCGGGCTGCGATCTCATCACCATTACCCAATACCTTCGCCCTACCAACAAGCACCACCCTGTCGAGCGATGGGTAAAGCCAGATGAATTTGTTGAGTTAGCGAAGGAAGCAGAAGATATTGGTTTCAGTGGAGTAATGAGCGGTCCGTTGGTCCGCAGCTCATACCGCGCTGGTCGTCTCTACAAACAAGCGCAAGAGAAGCGAGCCAGCATCTCTCATGGCTGATCTTGTCTATCCCCCTGTAGTCGTCGCCATCAAGGCGTTCTGGAGATACTTGGGTTTGAAGTTTGATTTTGAAGGTGAAGAGAACATTCCACGTGAAGGTGGCGCAATTCTTGCTATCAACCACGTTGGCTATTTGGATTTTGCGTTAGTAGGTACTGCGGCACTTCCAGTTAATCGCTACGTGAGATTTATGGCGAAGAAAGAAATCTTTGATAACAAATTAGCGGGTCCCTTGATGCGCGGAATGCACCACATCTGCGTAGATCGCTCTAATGGTTCCGCCTCCTTTGTGGCAGCGCTTCGCGCCTTACGCGGTGGCGAAATCATCGGCATCTTTCCAGAAGGAACAATTTCAGTAAGTTTTGAGATTAAAGAACTCAAATCGGGTGCAGTCCGCTTAGCTATGGGAGCTGGTGTCCCAGTGATTCCAACAGTTATATGGGGCTCACAAAGAATCTGGACCAAGAAAGTTAAACGAAATCTCCGTCGCAAAAACGTCCCTATTACTGTCGCTTTTGGCGCCCCTCTCTACTTTGATAAGCAGACAGACGTAGAGGCGGGCGAAAAAATCCTTCGTGAAACAATGATTGCTGCGCTGCATAAAATCCAAGAAACGTATCCTGATTCACACGAAGGCCAGCGCTGGGCGCCTGTGCGCCTTGGTGGAACTGCGCCCGCTCCCCTAAACTAACGCTCATGTTCAAGCGAAAGAAAAAAGAAGCAAAGATCAAGAAGCCACGTTTTCAGGCTTTCCGTGATGCTTACAAAGTAACCCGTGCTGAAAAGCCTTGGATTGGTGCAGCGCTCATCGCCATCTTCCTTCTGGTTCTCGTTGTTGGCGTAACTCTTGGATTTATCTTCGATCATCCAATCTATGGTGGCTTCGTCACGCTTCCGCTTGCAGCGCTTGCCACAATGTTCTTCTTTACTCGCGTTGCTGGTTCTGCAGCATATGCATCCATTGAAGGTCAGATCGGCGCAGGAGCAAGTGTCTTGATGGCTATTCGTAAGGGTTGGACAACAACACCTGCAGTGGCCGTGAACAAGCAACAAGATATGGTCCATCGCAGCGTTGGACGCGCAGGCATTGTGCTCACAGGCGAAGGTGGATTTGCAGTTCGCCAGATGGTGCAGGACGAGAAGAGAAAATCAGAGCGTTACGCACCAGGTGTTCCAGTCATTGAACTCTTTGTTGGTGACGGTGAAGGTCAGGTTCCACTTCGTAAATTGCAGAAGCATGTAACCAAACTTCCTAAGAAACTCACACCTCACCAGATGCGCGAGGTACGGGCGCGCCTTAAGGCTGTTGGTGGAATGTCACTTCCTATCCCTAAGGGCCCAATGCCAAAGGGTGTAAAGATTCGCTAAGTTAACTTCGACTCTTTATCAGAACAGTATTTGATAAACGCTCATTAATGCCTCGGCCATTCTCATCAAAGGTAATTGCAGTAACAACTGGCAATAAGAGCGCTGTTCTGATGAATGCCTGGAGAGGTGTTACAGCTCCCCCATCTGAGAATCGGACTACCTTCAACCCAACGAGGCGATGGCCGAAAGAGGAGCCTCCGAGTGCGACCAAGAGCGAATACTCGGCAAAGAGAAGTAGGAGAACCGGAAAGCGTGCTCCAGGAATACGGTCAGCGAGTGAGCCACCCCCCGCAAAGAAGCCGAGCGCGATGGCATAGCAGGCGAGCCAGTCAAAGGTGATCCCGAGGATGCGGCGGCCCTGACTCACACGTGGATACATGGCGCCAAGCCTATCGGCTACCTTCAACGAGGGTGGATGTGGGTCGCTCGGCCGAGATGTAACACGGCCGTAACACTGCGATTATGACATTTTTACGCATGAGAACTAGCCTTCACTCCATCAGCGGTACTCAACGATGAGCTGACTGGGATGAGCTGGCTGTGAAAAATCAGCCTCAATTGGAGTATCAATATGTTTAAGAACTCTGCAGAAATTTTTGCATACATCAAGAAGGAAGATGTAAAGCTTGTTGATGTTCGCTTTACTGATCTTCCTGGAATTCAGCACCACTTCAACGTTCCCGTTGAATCATTCGATGAAGCAGTCTTTACAGATGGCCTCATGTTCGATGGTTCCTCAATCCGTGGATTCCAAGCAATCAATGAATCTGATATGAAGTTGCTACCAGTTCCAGAATCAGCATTTATCGATCCGTTCCGTCTTGAGAAGACTTTGGTCATTATCTTCTCTGTACACAACCCAGTTGATAACACACCTTATTCACGTGACCCGCGCGGTGTTGTCAAGAAGGCCGTTGACTTCTTGAAGTCAACTGGAATCGCAGACCAAGCATTCTTTGCACCAGAAGCAGAGTTCTATGTTTTTGATGCGGTTCGCTTTAAGACTGGCATGAATGAGGCATATCACCACATTGATTCATATGAAGGTGCATGGAACACAGGAATCGTTGCCGACCCAGATGGCACTCCAAACCGTGGATACCGCACACGTATTAAGGGTGGCTACTTCCCGGTCTCTCCAACAGATCAGTTTGCTGACCTTCGTGATGAAATGGTGATGGAGCTCGGACGTGCAGGACTCTTGGTTGAGCGTTCACACCACGAAGTGGGAACTGCTGGACAGATGGAGATCAACTACCGCTTCACAGATATTTTGACTGCTGGCGATGAACTTATGAAGTTTAAGTACATCGTACGTAACGTTGCATGGGAAGGTGGCAAGACTGCAACCTTCATGCCAAAGCCACTCTTCGGAGATAACGGTTCAGGTATGCACGTTCACCAATCACTTTGGAAAGATGGCAAGCCACTCTTCTTCGAAGCAGGCACATATGGTGATCTTTCAGATATGGCTCGTTGGTATATCGGCGGTCTCTTGAAGCACGCTCCATCACTTCTTGCATTCACCAACCCAACAGTGAACTCCTATCGCCGCTTAGTTCCAGGGTACGAAGCACCGGTAAACCTTGTTTACTCAGCTCGTAACCGCTCTGCATGTATCCGTATCCCAATTACAGGTTCATCACCAAAGGCAAAGCGCGTTGAGTTCCGTTGCCCAGATCCATCTTCTAATCCATACCTCGCATTTGCTGCGATGCTCATGGCTGGTATCGATGGAATCGTTAACAAGATTGAACCACCTGCTCCAGTTGATAAGGATCTCTACGAGCTCGAAGGCGATGAAGCTGCTTCAATTCCACAGGTTCCAGGATCTCTGGATGCAGTTCTTGATTCACTTGAAAAGGATCATGACTTCCTTACTAAGGGTGGAGTCTTCTCAGAAGATCTCATCTCTACATGGATCGAGTGGAAGCGCAAGAACGAAGTTGACTACGTGCGTCTACGTCCGCACCCAGCTGAGTTCGAGCTTTATTACGACATCTAAGAGTTACTTACAGTTAAAGCCTCGTCAGAAATGGCGGGGCTTTAGCTTTTTGTCTTACTTGCTCTTTCGTGGAGCCAAGATAATGAAGAGTAACCAGCTGATTAATCCACTGACGACGGATGCCAGAATCACTGCCAGTACTGCGGTGTCTTGAAGCGCTTTCTGATCAAAGGCAAGGTTTGCAATAAAGATGGCAACGGTGAAGCCAATTCCTGCCGCACTTCCGGTGGCAGCAATCTGGCCAACGCCCGCACCAGCGGGATAATCACCGACGTTGCTCTTCTTTGCCAAGATTAGGGCCAGAACGATTCCGAGCGGCTTTCCGATTACCAGCCCAGCAAAGATTCCCCACGCTACTGGCGAATTCAGCGCGCTCTCAAGAGATGATGAGGTAATCACGACTCCAGTATTTGCGAAGGCAAAGATTGGAATAATGACAAAGCTGCTCCAAGGGTGAAGTTTTGCCTCTAACCATTCAATTACCGAAACGGATCCATCTACCTCATCGTGAAGATCTGGACTTACCTTTGGTTGATTTGGTGTCAAGAGGCCCAAGATCACTCCGGCGAGAGTTGCGTGCACTCCGCTTCGGTAGAGCCCATACCAAAGGAGGGCTCCAAGAATTACGTATATCGGCGTGCTAACCACGCCAAATCTTTTTGCAAGAAGAATTGCTAAAACGGCAAGAGCAGAAGCTGCGAACCAAGAAACCTTAACCCCCGTGGAATAGATGAAGGCGATAATTAAAATCGCACCGATATCGTCAATGACTGCAAGGCCGAGTAAGAAGGTGCGAAGTGGCGGCGCAACGGCAGTCCCCATCATTCCTAAGAGCCCAACTGCCAGAGCAATATCTGTTGCAACCGGGACTCCCCAACCACTTGGAGCTTCTCGTCCTGCAATTAAAAGGTAAATCCCGGCCGGTACGAGCATGCCACCGACAGCACCGAGGAAAGGCATGATTGCACTTCGAAATGAGGACAAGTGCCCAGAGGTGAGTTCTCGTTTGATTTCAAGCCCTACAACGAAGAAGAAAATTGTCATCAGTGCGTAATTAATAACTTTAAGCGATGTCAGTTTGAGATAAATCGAATCGCTACCTATATCAAATGATGCGCTAAGGGCCGAGAAATAAGTGCCTGACAAAGGAGAGTTAGCTACTGCCAGGCCCGCAAGAGCTGCAATCAAAAGCAAGATTCCACTTGCAGATTCATTATGCAAGAAGTCTCGGAGCGGAGCTATACGTCGGCGCATTACATCAAACTATCACGAAGCTAATTCTTGGCGGGCAATCTTTTTGCGAGCAAGTAGGAAGTAGCCAACGAATCCAATCAGAAGCGCGAAGAAGACTCCTAGATTTGTATAGGCCCACGAACCTTCCTTGCCCCCAACTACGCTCAGGAAATAGCCCTGCCACGAGAGCCAACTTGCAAAGGTATTAGTGACAAAACCCCACCCAACAAAGGTGCCAGTAGCCATAATCGCAATCGACTGAACGTTCCAAGCACCGTAGCGCCCGTTGTGAGAGTACAGATCGGTTTCGCTATAGCTCTTGCGAAGCAATACATCGGTAACAAAAATCGCTGACCACACTGCAATTGGCACACCGAGAGTGATGAGAAAACCTTGGAATGGATAGAAGAAGCTATCGGCAATCCAGACGAAGTAGATAACGCCAAGCAACATCAAGACGGCATCAATAGATGCAGCAATATGGCGCTTTACTGGAAGCCCGATTGAAATGAGGGCCAGGCCAGATGAGTAGAGATTGAGGATTGCTCCCCCAACAAGTCCTAATATCGCAACGAGTGCGAAGATAATCAGATACCAACTTGGAAGAATTGTGGTCAGCGCTCCAATTGGATCACTGGCAATCGCATCGGATAAATCTTTGCTGCTACCTGAGAGAGCAGCCCCATAAGTGACGAGAATGATTGGGACAACTGATGCCCCGAAGACTGTCCAGCCAACAACCGCCTTGCTGGATGTAGTGCGTGGCAGGTAGCGTGAATAGTCAGCAGCTGCATTTACCCAACCCAACCCAATTCCGGTTGCTCCAAAGATAATTGCGCCGATAAAGCCCTGTGTATTTCCAGATGGAAGAGATGTAATCACTGACCAATCAACTTCGTTGAAGGTCAGGATGATGTAAATGAGGGTCATGACAAGCGTAACAATGGTGAGTATGCGTTGAATTCGCATAATGACCGCAAAGCCAAGTACTCCTGCTGAGACAGTAAGAGCAATCGCAATCGCAAAACCTATAGCCATCGCAGTGTTTTGATCGAGATTTCCTAAGCGCATGAAGACAGTTCCTGTGGCCAGGGTTGCTAGCGACATCAGCACAATCTCCCAGCCCACAAAGACGAGATAGGAAAGTAGCCCTGGAATAACTGCACCCTTTACTCCAAATGTCGCTCTTGCTAACACCATCGTTGGAGCATTGGATTTTTTCCCAGCGAGTGAACTAAAGCCAACAAGGAGGAAGGAGAGAACTGTTCCGAGAAACGCAGCGAGCGTTGCCTGCCAGAAGGAGATTCCAAATCCTAAGAAAAAGGCTCCGTATGAAAGAGCAAGAAGTGAGACATTTGCTCCGCACCAAGGCCAGAAGAGTGAAGAGGCTTTTCCGCCCCGCTCGCTCTCATCAATAACATTGGTGCCATTTAACTCAAGGTTCATGCTCCAAGAGTAAAGGAGTTCGCTGCAGAGTTCTTAATCTAGGAAGAAATCGAGTAAGAAATCCTTGGTTCCAGGAACAACTGAATACTTTTCAAGGTCTGTGATGCCCTCAGAGGCCAAAACCTCGTCATCGACAAAGAAGTTACCTGTGCACTCTTTCGAATTGCGATTCAAGATGATGTAGGCGCTATCGGAGAGAATTTCTGGAGTACGGCAAGCAGCGGTATCTACGCCTGGAATCATCTGTAGCGCAGCTGTATCGATTGCGGTGCGTGGCCAGAGCGCATTAACGGCGATGCCATCGCGTTTGAACTCCTCTGACATTCCAAGTACACACATACTCATGCCGTACTTCGCCATTGTGTACGCAACATGGTTCTTAAACCATTTTGGCTTCATGGAAAGTGGTGGCGAAAGATTCAAGATATGAGGATTACGGCCAGCTTCAGCTGAATCACGTAGAAATGGGATTGCTGCCTGAGAAGTTAAGAAGGTCCCACGAACGTTGACATCGAACATCAAGTCAAAGCGCTTTGCTGGAGTCTCTTCCGTGCGAGTGAGGTTAATGGCGCTTGCGTTATTGATCAGAATATCGATTCCGCCAAACTCAGCAGCTGCCTGCGCTACCGCTGCAGCAATCTGAGTCTCATCTCGTAAGTCACATTGAATCGGAAGCGCTGTTCCGCCAGCAGCCTTGATTTCTTCCGCTGCTGAATAGATAGTGCCAGGTAATTTTGGGTTCGGTTCAACAGTCTTGGCGGCGATTGCTACCGATGCTCCGTCTCGGGCAGCGCGAAGAGCGATGGCTAATCCAATACCGCGAGATCCGCCTGTGATGAAGATGCGCTTTCCTTGTAGTGACATTTACTTGCCTCTCTTTGACATAAAGTTCATAAACGCTTCAGCTGCTTCCTCTGATTGCAGAGCCAGCGCAAAGATTTCAAATTCAGCGCGCATGACGGCAGCAACTGCATCGTGCTTGCCAGCCTTCATTAACGCCTTAGTGTTGATAATTGCCTGCGGAGGTTGCGCGGCAATTTTTTCGGCGATAGCCATGGCTTGCGCAAAGGCATCATCTGCAACCGTTGCGACTAGCCCCATCTCCTTCGCTTCAGTTGCGCCAAATGACTCACCAGTCATAAAAACCTTGGCAGCTCTCTGATACCCAACCAGATTAGGAAAGAGCATGCTGGAACCAGCTTCCGGGACTAACCCGAGAGATGTAAATGGCATAGAGAAGTTGGCAGTAGGTGAAGCCACGACAACATCACAATGAAGCAACATTGTTGTTCCAACACCAATGGCATTTCCTTTGACAGCCGCTAGTAGTGGCTTTGGAAATTCAAGTAGTGCACCTAGAAACTTGGCTACATCAGAATCAGATTCAGTTGGCGGGTTAGACATGAAATCGCGAATGTCATTACCAGATGTGAAGTGATCGCCTTCGCTGGTGAGGACTACGCAACGAATCCCAAAATCCCCTGCTGCATCATTGAGGTTCTGGGCGAGCCCTGCATACATAGTGCGAGTGATTGCATTCATCTTCTCAGGTCGATTAAAGGAGATTACGAGCGTCTGCCCCTGGCGCGAAGTCGTGATTTCGGTCATCCGCGCATCTTATGGTGTGGTTTCAGGTAAAGGAAGCACGTGTTGCGCAGAGCACTTGTCGGTACAGGACGAGAGAATAAGCGCATGCGCAAACCAGAAACTCCGGCCCGCGAAACAATCGCACCTTCAGATTTAACCTTTGGACTTTCAACTTGCAAACGTTGCCTCTGGTTGAAGTACTGGTTCAAATTTGAGCTCAAGAAAGAGTTCCCGCTGGTTAAGCCGCTCGCTGACTCACAGGAAGAGCATTTCAGACGAGCTCCTATGCAATCTCTGCACCCCTCTCTTAAACCCGGCGTTGTTAAGCAGTGGGGACAGTGGGTCAAGAGCGCACCTATTTCAATCAACGGTTTTGAGACTCGCTGGAAGATTCTTGGCATCTACGACTTACTAGGACATTACGAAGATGGCACAGTTGCGATTATTGATTGCAAAGTATCAGATTCAGATCGCGACAATGGACCCTTCTATGCCCCGCAACTTGAGTCCTACGCCTATGCCCTAGAAAATCCCGATAAAGGAAAGCCATTTCCAGTCTCCACCATGGGGCTACTCATCTGGAAGTTAGCTGGGGTTACCGAAACGCGTCAGAGCGAACTTGCCAGCAACTCACATGGCTTTGGCGTTAACCAACACTATGTCCCAGTAGAACGTGACAGCGCTACCTTTATGAACCTACTTGAAGAGCTGATCACCACTATCGAAGGTGGGATGCCTGACCCAGGGCCTGAATGCAACGTCTGTAATTACTTAATCAAGCGAGTTGAGCTAGAGATCGATTAGTCGTTCTCGTCTGTGTTCTCTGTATTGATACCAGACTTCTTTGCTTTAACAGCATAAGTATCTACATACTCTTGCCCTGACAATTGCTGAATGCGTTTCATAATCTGATCTGTTACTTCACGCAGATATTGCAAATCGCTGGAATCGCCCTCAAAGTACATGGGTTCGCCGAAGGTAATTCCAACTCTCATAATCTTTGGAATGACTGTTCCGGTTGGTTGAATCTTGTCGGTATTAAACATAGCGATAGGTACAACTGGTGCACCTGATTCGATAGCCAGGCGCGCAATACCTGTACGTCCTTTATAGAGTCGACCATCAGGTGAGCGAGTGCCTTCGGGATAGATACCGAGAGAATTGCCCTCAGCCAGAACTTGTAAACCTGTGATGAGCGCTGCTTCGCTGCGACGTCCACCAGAGCGGTCTACTGGAACTTGGCCGAGTGCGATAAAAGTTAACTTCTTTATGAATCCTTTAGGTCCAGGCGAGGTGAAGTACTCGCTCTTCGCCAAGAAGGTGACCTTGCGAGGAACAACGAGAGGCATAAATATTGAATCGCTAAATGAAAGATGATTAGAAGCCAGAATAAGAGGGCCGGATGCTGGCACATTACGTAGACCCTTTACCTTGGGGCGAAAGGCCACCATCAGGAAAGGTGTGAGGAACGCGCGCAGGGTGCCGTACGGCAGGTTCTTCATGGCGCTAATTTAGCCTGAAAGCCCGTCTTTGTGCGAACATAAACCATGACCACAGGCGGGCGATCTGATTCATTTGATGACGATGAACTGATTAAGGCTGAATTTGATTCCATGGTTGAAGGCCTCTCACTCGATGAATCTGCACCGACCACATATTTGGATGAACTCGACAAATTTGAAGACCTCAATCGTTTTACTCCGCCAATAATCCCAAAACGCGGAATTCGTGAACAGATTCTTGGCGCAATAATTTCGTTTAAGAAATGGAAGAACAATCGGCAGAGCTACAATCCAGAAGATGGTTCTGCAATTTAATTTTTAAAGACGAGCTAAATCTGCAACTCCAACAAGTCCTGCTTGGTTTCCAAGCGTTGCTCCTACAATTTCAGGCATCGGAAGAATCTCTGAAAATGGCATGTGTCGCTTTGCTGCTTCGCGAATTGGTTCAAGAAGTAGCTCGCCAGCATCAATGACTCCCCCACCAATAACTACAGTTTCGGGATCTAAGATTGCAGATAGTGATGCAACGCCAGCGCCTATCCACCTACCTGTAGTTCTAAATGCCTCAATCGCAATCACATCTCCGTCGCGAGCTGCCTCCATAATCATGGCGCCAGTGAGGCCGGAGAAAGTTCCATCACCGCGCGCTAAGAGTTTTTCTGCAATTCCTGGGTTCTGTTCAATCGCTTCGCGAGTATGTCGCATCAACGCTGAACCTGATCCATATTGTTCAAAGCATCCCTTTGCTCCACATCCACATAAAAGTCCATCGGGTACAACTCTCATATGGCCTACCTCTGCGGCAATTCCAAAAGCTCCTCGATGTAACTTTCCATCAATAACAATTCCACCACCAAGGCCTGTTCCAATAGTCAGAAGCAGGACATGCTGCTTACCTTTGGCGGCGCCAAAACGAGCTTCGCCCCACGCGGCAGAATTCGCGTCATTTTCCAAAATAACTGGAAGTCCTATGAGGCCAGTAAGTTCTTGATGCAAATTAGCGCCATTCCATCCAGAAATGTTTGGCGTAGCGAGCATGGTTTTGCGATCTGATGAAACCCATCCTGCAGCCGATACCCCAACTGATTCGACTGGAAATTGTAACTTCAATTCATTGGCAACTTCGGCGATTGCAGCAGTAAGCGCTGCACCACCTTCTTTAGGAGTATCGCGTCTGGCGGTCTTGTGAACCTCGCCAAACTCATCGACTACGCCGCCTAGAACTTTAGTTCCGCCGACATCTACTCCGATAGTAAAAGTCATGATGTTAAAGTCATTACGCCAGGTGCTCGCCGAGTTCCTTAAGAGCTACATCAATAGTCTGTTGCTGCGCCTTGGTAATCATCATGGCAGGAACCGGCAAAGAGACTGCAACTTCGAGTTCATAAGTAACCTGGGTGGAATCTGCATCGAGCGCTTTGAGAGTGTATGTGCCATCCATCTGAGTCAACAGATCTGCTTCATCCATCGTGAAGGTAAGAATTGCAGGTTCTGCGCTCCAGTCGTAATCCAAGACAACACGATCTTTCATCATTCCCGCATCAATTGAGAGCTTCGCCTTGGTTACGCGATTTTGTGAATCACGTTCAATGACATCTACTTTCTTGATCGAGGATAGCCATTCAGGATAAGACTCAATGGAGAAGAGCGCGGCTTGAACATCGGCAAGCGGCGCATCAATGACAACTGTGGAAGTACTCTTCTGTGACATGGCCCCAAGGCTACCAACTCCGCCTGAATTCCGAGATTCGAGGAAAAATCCGAGGTTAGACATCTTCCTTTTTTCAGGTTCTGACCGCTAGCGTTAGCGCCATGAACGAAGTCACTGTCCCAGCCATCATTCCTGCAGCTACTGAAGGAAACCTCACCAATCTCATTGCAGAACGCGCCTGGTTTGAACCAGAGCGCGTCACGATGTCACGTCCTCTCGGCGATGGGTGGCAACCACTCACCGCACGTCAAGTAGAAGAAGAGATCCGCGCTACCGCAAAGGGTCTTGTCGCTGCTGGAATCCAAATTGGTGATCGCGTAGCAATCATGGCGCGTACTCGTTATGAGTGGACAATTCTTGACTTTGCAATTTGGTATGCAGGCGGATGTGTTGTTCCAATCTATGAAACTTCTTCACCTGAACAAGTTGACTGGATTCTTAACGACTCTGGTTCAGTTGGACTCATTGTTGAAACACCTGCGCACCGCGAACTAGTAACTCCAGTTATTCCATCACACACTAAGCACATCTGGATCATGACTGACGATGTGCTTTCAACTCTCAGAACTACAGGCAGCCATATCTCTGATGAAGAGATTGAAAGACGCCGTAACTCACTTGCTCCGGCAAGCTTGGCAACTCTGATCTACACATCAGGAACAACAGGGCGTCCTAAGGGAGTTCAGCTCACTCACGCAAACTTCCTATCTGAATGTGGAAACGTTGTAGAAGGCGCTAGCGATCTCTTCCTAAAGCCAGGTGGATCAACTCTGCTCTTCCTTCCTGTTGCTCACGTCTTTGGTCGTATGGTGCAAATTGGCGCTATCCACTCAGGGCTTCATCTTGCTCACTGCAGCGATCCTGTTGGACGCCTACCGGCAGACCTTGCATCGTTTAAGCCATCCTTCGTCCTTGCAGTTCCACGTATCTTTGAAAAGATTTACAACGGCGCAGAAGCAAAAGCAGAGGCCGCAGGTAAGGGAAAGATCTTCCGCAAGGCAGCAGATGTTGCTATCGCCTATAGCGAGGCAAAAGATAAGGGTGGATTTAATCCGCTACTTACTCTCAAGCATGCGCTCTTTGACAAGCTAGTCTTCTCGAAGATTCGCGCAGGTATGGGTGGCGCTGTTGAAGCAGCTATCTCAGGTGGCGCTCCTCTTGGAACTCGCCTTGGCCACTTCTATCGTGGTGCAGGCATCACAATTCTGGAAGGCTATGGACTTACTGAAACAACAGCTGGAGCAAC
Organism: uncultured Candidatus Planktophila sp.; assembly: GCA_964610715.1. GTDB lineage: Bacteria > Actinomycetota > Actinomycetes > Nanopelagicales > Nanopelagicaceae > Planktophila. The sequence goes on along the minus strand of CAZSWE010000002.1, from coordinate 24,534 downwards.
TCTTAACCTCACAAAGAGTTTGCGCATTGGTTCTGTTGGAAGACCAATCCCTGGAACATCAATCAAAATTGCCGAAGATGGTGAAGTTCTCATCAAGGGGCCAATCGTGATGCGTGGATATTGGCAGAACGATGCAGCAAACCAAGAAGTCTTCGAGGGAGAATGGTTTAAGTCTGGAGATTTGGGTCGCCTTGATGATGAGGGTTATCTCTACATCACAGGTCGTAAGAAGGAACTCATTGTTACCGCTGGTGGCAAGAATGTCGCCCCAGCAGTACTTGAAGATCGACTTCGCGCTCATCCACTCATCAGCCAGTGCATTGTTGTCGGTGATAATCAACCATTTATCGCATCACTCATCACAATTGATCCAGACATGCTCAAGGGTTGGATTGCATCAAATAATAAGACAGGAGCCACAGTTGAAACTTTGGTGAATGACCCTGACCTTATTGCAGTCATTCAAACAGCAGTTGATGAAGCCAATAAAGCTGTTTCAAAAGCTGAATCAATCCGTAAGTTCACCATCTTGGCGAAGGATTTCACCATCGCATCTGGCGAACTCACTGCGAAGTTATCTCTGAAGCGCCATGTGATCTCGCAGAATTACGCTGCCGAGATCGCTGCCCTCTTCACTAAGTAATTCGTGATGTCGACTCCCGAGCGCCTAGATGTGGCTCGGGAGCTACATGATGGAATTGCGCAGGACTTAGTTGCACTTGGTTACTCATTAGATCTCCTCCTTGCAACAGATGGCTTACCGCAGAGCGCTCGTTCATCGATACGAGAATCACGTTTACAGGTCGATGAACTCATGCGCAAGGTTCGCTCTGACATTTTCAACCTGCGCAGCCAATCGCAACAATCGATTTCTACTCAACTGCAAGCACTTGTTACGAACGAGTACTCTGATTTCGAATTGGACCTTGATATAGAGCCAGCAAGTGCGCCGCCTGAAACCGGCCACGAAATCTTTGCAATTGCCCGTGAAATCCTACGTAATGTCAGGATGCACTCTAGGGCTAGCCGAATTGGCATCACCCTCTATCCAGTCAACAATCGCATCTATCTTCAGATATGCGATAACGGGATTGGAGGAGCCATAATGAAAGATGGGCGCTGGGGAATGACGGGTATCTCAGAACGTATAGCCAAGCTAGGTGGATCAATCGTAATTGAGAATAACTCTGATACTGATTTAGGAGTTCGCATAACACTTCTACTGTGACTACGCGCGCGCTGATTATTGATGATCATGCTGTTGTCAGGTCCGGGATTCGAAGAGCGCTGGAAACTCGTGGAGAGATCCTAGTTTTTGAAGCCGCAACTAAAGCTGAGGCGCTGGCACAGATTGCACATGTAAGTCCGCAACTGCTCATTATCGACATCAATCTTCCTGATGGAAGTGGCTTGGAAGTCGTCAATTGGGTCCGCACCATCTCTGCCGAAATGGCAATTATTGTTCTGACCTTTAATGAATCTGATGACTTTCTCCTAGCGGCAATGAATGCTGGGGCTAGCGCCTATGTGAATAAATCTGCACCACTGACTGAACTCATGGCCGCGGTGGAGCATGCACAGGCATCGCCTCGTTCGTTCGCCGCAAAAGAGATAGTGAATGCGCTCCAAAGAAAGCAACTTAAATTTGGGTTATCACAACGTGAACTGCAGATCATCTCTTTGCTTCCTACCGATGAACCGCTTTCAGCTTTGGCGAAATCCCTCTTCATCTCTGAATCAACGCTCAAGACACATCTGACTCACATCTATCAAAAACTCAGCGTGAAAAATCGATTACAAGCAATTAACGTTGCGCGAAAGGCTGGTCTTCTATGAGCAAGGCCTTGAACTCAGCAGCCCAACGTTCCCAGCGCCACTCATCAATTATCCATTGACGACCACGTGTACCCATCTCTCGGGCTAGCTCAGGGTTCTGTAAAAGTTTGATCGCAGCGCTTGCAACATCAGATTTCGACTCTCCATCAACAACTAATCCGGTCTGACCATCAAGTACTGCATCCGGTGCTCCCCCAGAAGTTCCGCCAATCACAGCAATCCCACACGCACTTGCTTCGAGATAGACAATTCCAAGTCCTTCAACCTCAAGGCCAGCAAGACGCGAGCGTGATGGCATGGCGAAAATATCCCCAGCGCATATGTATTGCGGCAAATCTTGGTACTGAATTCTTCCGATGAAAGTGATGTGTGCGGTAACGCCAAGTTTCTCGGCCCGCTTCTGCATAAATTCTTTTCTCGGCCCTTCACCAACAAAGAGAAGATGTGCATCAGGTACCTCGCGCAGAATTATTGGAAGCGCCTCTACTAATGTGTCCTGACCCTTACGATGGACTAAACGACCCACGCTTACGATAACTTTCTTATCGTTTATTTTTAGATTGCTGCGCAACTTAAGAGCTCCTGAATGAGGCGCAAAGTGGTTGGTATCAATACCAGGTGCAATCTTCACCATTGCGCTCTGCGCTCGTTTCGAGAGAGCTTTCGCAATATTACGCCCCGTAAATTCACCGAGGAAAGTCAGGTGATCAACGCCTGCCCCAATCCTGCGCAGCAACACAGAAAACGGCCATAACTTGGCCCACCAGACTTCGTGGCCATGTGTAAGGGCGATAATTCGCTCAACGCCAGCGCGACGTAAACCGTGAGATAACAGAGCTAGCGGCGCTGCGGCGCCGAAGAAGACGCGCGTAATCTGACGATGCCTTACTAAAGCTCGAACAGCTCTACCCACTCTTAGTGAAGGAAGAAGGGTGCGAGAGCGATCGCGAATAACTTCCACACCGTAGTTCTGCAACCATGCTTGATCAAAGGGCGCCGAACCCTCTTGGCTCGATGTGTAGACAACTACCGAGTTCTTAGGAAGCCTTTCAATGAGGCCGATGACGAATGTTTCAATACCGCCCGCACGTGGACCAAAGTCATTTGTTATGCAAAGTATTTTTCCTGCTGACATTAGAAGCGGCGGACAGCAACTAAGGGCTTACGTCCCATATCAAGCGGTGCCACCTTCACGCGTGAACCTGAGCGTGGTGCATGGACCATTCGCGCGCCACCAAGATAAATTCCAACGTGCGAGACAGGGCGACCAAAGAAGATGAGGTCGCCGGGCTTCTTCTGGTTAAATGGAACAGATTTTCCCATGCGAGATTGCGCAGCTGATGAATGCGGGAGTTTTACTCCGGCAGCCTGGAATGCACGCATCGTCAGCCCTGAACAATCCCAAGTGGTCATTCCATCAGCGCCGAAAACATAACGGTCACCGATCTGCTGGAGCGCATACTTGAGCGCAATTCCCGAGCGTCCAGATAGGCCAACAGCGCTCTTCGCCGCCTTCAGCGATGACTGTTGATCTGCATTTTCACGCTCTTCGGCCAAACGCGCTAGCCGTTCGCGATCTTCCTTCTTTAACTTAGAGAGAAGAACCTCTGCTTGAGCCAATTTCCGTTGCGCGAAGGCGCTACGTTCTGCCAACTTCTTCTCCAGCGCCTTTACCTGCGCGAGACGATCTGCAACTGTGAGTGAGGTTGCATTAAGTTGCAGTTCGGCAGTTTGAAACTTTCGTAGCTGTGTCGATTTGCGGCGGGTGATTGCTTCAAGAGATCCCGCAGAAGATAAATAGAGCGTTGGGTCGGTAGAGAAGAGAAGTTCTAGGCTCTGGCTAAGAGTGCCTGACTTATATTGATTGACTGCAATTGTTCCCAGCACCTTAGAGATTTCATCAACTGTCTTGGCTTGCAGCGCTGCTTGGGCTTGGATTCCTGCCAAGCTACGTGTGAGGGCGGTTAACTTAACCTTCGCCTCTTGTGCTCCTTCGGCAGCGGTGGTTGCCTCTTCCTCTAAACGAATAACTTGAGCTTGTACTTGAGCCAACGTTTGCGCAGCTGCAACAGGAGTTGCCGGGAGCAGGGTAATCAGAACCATGAGGGATGCAGAGATTGCACCTGTGGCTAGCCCTTTTCTCATGTTTTAAGGCTAACGCTCATCTGCGCCCAATTTCAATGTGAAGCAGGGTATATGGCGGATAAAAGAGTGAGAAATTTAATATTCTTACGCTCATGACCGTGACTGTAACCCTTGTAACAGGCTCAGATGGATCGACTGCAAAAGGGGGTAACTCAGCCGGTGTGAGCAGCGCCGCCGATAGAACTTCATTTCTTGCCAGACGTCGCGCCGCTGATTGCATTCTTATCGGCGGAAACACAGCGCGAACAGAGCCTTACCAGAGAACACCAGTTCCAGTTGTTGTCATTTCACGATCGCTGATTAATCCACTCGTCAACAATCGATTAGCGCATTGCTGGAATCTGACGCCGGTGAAGGCTCTCGATCGCGCCATTAAAACTTTTGGTCCCAACGTGCATGTGGAAGCTGGTGCGAGCATTATTGATGAATTGATCTCGGCTGGTCGAGTTGATGCGCTCGAGCTCAGCATTACTCAAATAATTGATGGTGAAGATAAAATTGATCTCGCTAAGTTGCTATCTTGCTTTTCGCAGCAGAGCGAGATGATGATAGATGGCACCAAATTTATCTCAGCGCGCAAGTAATCTAGAAAGCTGAGATCAGAGCAACGCCTAGAACGGCTGAGGCGATTCCCACATATTGCACTTTATGTAGCCGCTCATGAAGCAACAGGTAGGCCAATAGCGCAGTAGCGATTGGATAGAGCGAGCCAAGGACCATCGCCAGTGAAACTAGGCCCTTTGTTGTGGCAACTCCCAAGAGTAAGTTGGCTGCGAAATCCGCGACTCCGATAAAGATCAAAACCGGGAGTTCAGCACGAGTAAATCGAATTGAACCTCGATACTTGTACAAGACAAAAAAGCCGATAAACAGGGTGGATGTTCTCATGGTGGTCATGGTCATGAGCGCGCTCGACTCAGAACCAATCGCCATAAAGATCAAGCATGTTCCAAAGAAGAGTGCAGCACCAATCGCAAGAAGGAGCGGTTTAAGAGGAACTCCTTGAGAAACTTCTGGACCACTGGCAAGAAATCCACCGAGGATTGCAAGAACTACTCCCAGAGAAACAAGAAGGGAGAGCTGGTCTCCTTTATAAATCAAGGCGTAACCAAGTGGAATGATCGCAGCCAGTGCGCTTATCGGTGAGACAACCCCCATGCGTCCGGTAGAAAGTCCGGCGTAGAGGCAGACCAATCCACCATATCCGGTGAAGCCTGCGATGATTCCTGGAATCAGATAACCACCGTTACCGAGCGCCTGCGCACTCCATGCACCCGTAGCAACTACGAGAATTACGCCAGTGAGAAAACCAAAGAATTGCTGAGCACCCAGAACTACAAAAGCTGGATACTTTTTACTGAGTTTGCCGCCAAAGAAATCAGCGGTACCCCATAACGCGCTAGAAAGTAGCGCAAGCAGGCTGGCCATTGGGTGGACTCTACCTGCCTTTGCTGCCAGCCTCCCACTCGAAAGGCGATGTGAACTTTAGAATTAACCAGTGAAGTCGCCAGCATCGTTCTCGTTTGAAGAGATGGTTGAACATCTGCGCACAATCACCCCGCGTAGCGAAATAATCTTAGAAGAAGTTCCGGCGCCTCAAAAGCTTGCAACCTACTCTTTTGCTTTCACAGCCGATGTCTCGGCCCAGCCACATCTAGATAGTACAGAGAGTGACGAAGTTGCATCTGGCAGATTCGTCATCTTGCACGAACCAGGTGGACAAGACACATGGGAAGGCGACTTTCGATGCGTTACTTTCTTACGTGCTGATGTTGATTCGGAGATGCAAGAGGATCCTTTATTTCCTGAAGTCGGTTGGAACTGGCTCCTTGATTCACTCAACGCTACCGGCGCCCAATACAAAGCCCCGAGTGGAACTGTGACGAGAGTTTCTAGCGCCTCCTTTGGGAAGTTAGCACCGCGAAGTGATGGCTCAGAGATTGAAATTCGCGCTTCTTGGACACCCATTATTGAATCGCGCGACGATATCTTTTCTCACGTAAACGCCTGGTGCAATCTCATGAGCGAAGTTTCTGGGTTGCCACCGATTCCAGATGGCGTTGCATCTATTGGTTCAGCCCGACGCCGTGGTTGAAAACGAAGAACTTCCCGCTTCGACTCCCCTCTTACATCCATCTGCAGGGCTACCTGCTGTCGTTGATACTGAAGCTGCACTTACCGATGCAATCGCAGAACTCGCTCGAGGTAGCGGCCCATTTGCCTTAGATGCAGAGCGTGCATCTGGTTATAAATACAGCGCACGCGCATATCTGATTCAACTCAAGCGCGAAGGTGGCGGCTTACATCTGATTGACCCCATCCCTTTTGGACCAGGACACCCGCTACTTGCTCAACTTAACCAACTATTGCAAGGTGAAGAAGTCATCTTGCATGCAAGCACGCAAGATCTTCCCTGTCTGCGTGAACTTGGAATTAATCCATCGCTGCTCTTCGACACCGAACTTGGTGCGCGTATCGCAGGGCTACCTCGAGTGGGTCTAGGGCCACTTCTAGAATCACTGATGGGCGTATCTCTGGCTAAAGAACATTCAGCGGTGGATTGGTCGCAACGTCCACTTCCAACCGACTGGTTAAATTACGCAGCCCTCGATGTAGAACTTCTCGTGGAACTTCGCAATAAGGTGTATCAGCTATTGAAAGACGCTGGAAAGTTGCAATGGGCCTTAGAGGATTTTGCCGCAATCTTGGCAGCTCCTCCAGCTCCACCTCGAGTAGATCCTTGGCGTAGAACTTCAGGTATGCATAAGGTGAAGAAGCGAAACCATATGGCGGTCGTACGCGAACTCTGGCAGGAGCGAAATTCACTCGCGCAAGAGTTAGATGTATCTCCGAGTCGATTGCTCTCGGATGCGGCAATTACTGAAATCGCTCTTGCTTCAGATAAAGGACCAATTACAAATCGCAAACATCTAGAGAAGATATTAAAACCGCTTGGGTTGCGAGCGCGCTGGCTTGAGAATGCGGCAACATGGATTAGCTGCATCACCGATGCTACTGCGATGCCAGAAGATCAATGGCCTGAAGCGCGCACTAAGAGCGATGCGATGCCACCCATCAAGATTTGGCGCGAGCGCTTTCCTGAAAAATTCGCACCGCTATCTCACGCGCGCTTTAACTTACAGGTACGTGCAGAAGAGCTCTCTATCCCGCTAGAAAATCTCATCTCCCCTGAACTTGTGCGCCGAATTTGCTGGCAACCACCAGAGACAACCGTTGCCGAGGCTCTCGTTGCTATGGGTGCGCGTCGCTGGCAGAGTGAAATTGCGGCGCCAATCTTGGAGGCCGCGCTACTTGAGAAGGAACCGCTAGAAGTTGAAGAGGTAAGCGACTCAGAAGTTACTGACGAGAAAAGTATCTAACTGGACCTAGGTGTTGTAGGTATACCTTCTGTCCGACAGTGAAATCAGCAGGGCCAGCAACGCGGGCCTTAATGGGTGTGCTTGATTGCGCAACGCTTACCGTCAGCATCGCATCATGACCGTAATAATCGATATGGATAAGCGATCCCTCAACGCCCATATCCGCGCTCGTTGATACACGGATCTCTTCCGGCCTAATGACTACATAACCTGTCTCGCTGCCAACGCTGGCGGCACCTTCCAGCGAGAGCGGATAGAAGGTGGCTCCAGTACCCGACTGTTGAGCAGGCAGAATCAGTACATCCCCCGTGCTTGCCGCAATCTCAGGAGAAATAGGCGCCTCATAGACCTCTTCCGGCGTTCCATTCTGGGCTACCTTGCCATCGCGCATCAGAATTACGCGATCGGAAGAGACCAGCGCCTCTTCACGATCATGGGTAACAAGGATTGCAGTCGATCCTAATTCGCGCAGTAAGCCAACAACCTCGGTACGTAACTCATCGCGCAGAACTGCATCAAGTGCTGAAAACGGTTCATCGAGCAAGATCAACTTAGGTTTAATGGCCAGGGCGCGAGCTAGAGCTACACGTGTCTGCTGTCCACCAGATAGTTGAGAAGGAAGGCGTTCTTCCATCCCCTTCATTCCAATGAGCCCAATCATCTCGTGGGTGATATCGGCAATCTCTGCCTTTGTGTACGTGTTCTTATCAAGACCGAAGGCGATATTTTTTGCAACAGTTAAGTGAGGAAAGAGCGCACCTTGTTGAGGTACGTATCCAGTACCGCGCTTATGAGGTGGAAGCACCACTGATGAGACGCCTACGAGCTGTGAGCCAAATCGAATTGCACCGCTCGCTGGTTGGATGAGACCGGCAATGGCGCGCAAGAGGGTGGTCTTTCCGCACCCTGATGGACCTAATAGGGAGGCAATCTCTCCTTGGCGAAGTTCAAAGGAGAGATCAGAGATAACCGTACGGCTACCAAAATTTACGGTGAGATGAGAAACGCTCAGTGAGGTCATTTAGAGATTACTCACCTTCTTCTCAGTTTCCTGCTTGGCGCTTTCCCTTTGGGCAGTTCGCGGAATAGTTAATATGAAAGTCGGAATTGCTGCGATGAGTACCAATAATAGTGCATATGGGGCGGCCTCATTAAATCTACTAATTGCTGCATAGCTCCAAATCTCTGTCGCTAACGTGTCCATACCTGTTGGCCTGAGCATCAAAGTTGCTGGTAGCTCCTTCATCGCAGTCAAAAAGACCAGTAATACTCCGAGGGCTAAATTCGGTAACGCAATAGGAAAGACAACTTGCATTGTCACGCTCGATTTACTCTTACCAAGAGTTGCAGCAACTTCCTTCAGCTGCGGTGACACAAGGCTTAGAGCTGCAGAAGTAGATGCCACAGATTTTGCAAGAAAGAGCACTGCATATGCAAAGGCAAGCAGGAATATTGATTGATAGAGAGGACCCAAGCGAGACCCGAATGAAACGAGCGCTAAACCAACAACCACACCAGGAAGCGCATGAGCCATCAGGGTTACCTTCTCTGTTACCGACGCAAAGGCGCTAGCACCTTGTGTTGCCAGAAAGGCAAGAGGCAGAGAGAGTAGAAATGCAATAAAGGCGCCCATCGCAGCAACTGAGATAGTTGAGAGCGCCGCTGTTGCTAAATCTGAGATCGCAACTGCACTTGGATTTTGCAGGTAACGCGAGATGAGTACATAGAAGGGAAGAACGACAGCCAGCAGACTATAGAGCGCAAGAACTGCAGTGGTAATAATTGAAAGAGGAAGGTTATTTACTCGGCGTATACGTTCCTGAAAACCTTCAGCGCTCTTTGATTCAAAATCGCGCCCCTTGAGAACTGATTCGAGTGAGACAAATATGGCAGCAGCCAGAAAGAGGAGCAGTCCAATTACTGAGGCGGCGCTGCGATCGTATGAGGACTTGAAAAGATTCTGAATCGAGACAGTGAGCGTTTCGACGTTGAGCAGAGATACAGCGCCGAAGTCGCTAAGGACATAGAGGCCAGATAGAAGCGCACCGGCACTGATGCTGCGACGAACCTGCGGCAGGATGACTCGGGTAAAGACAGCAAATTTAGAGAGCCCAAGAGATCGAGCAACCTCAATCAGCCCAGAGTCGATGCGTGCAAATGAGATTGAGACAGCGAGCAACATATAAGGCATCGTCGATAAAACTAGGATGAAAGCCGCTGCCCATAAACCTTGCAGCGATGGGATGAGCGCTATCCAGGTATAGGTAAATACATATGAAGGAATTGCTAGCGGCAAAATTGAAGAGACAAAGAGAAGTCGTGGATATGGAATTCGCACGTAGTGAAGTCCAGCGGCAATCGCTGTGCCAAGAAAAACGTTAACAGCAACGACAATACAGAGCAGCGCCAGAGTCAGACCAAGCACTTCGAGCGTCTTCTGCCGGGTTAAGAGCGCAATAACGTCTGTGCCGGACTTCTCAGAGGCTCGGATAATCAAGTAAATCAGCGGTTGTGAAATGAGTATGAGGACCCCCACTACGAGGGCCCTCAAACCATAACTTCCGAAGTCTTTCTGAGTTTTCACGTCACAGCTTTTTCACTAAAGCAGGCCAACCCTGATCAATAAATCCTGTGTTCTCTGCACATTCTCAAGTGCGCCAAGATCTACTTGTGGTGAGCCAATACTCGTTAAGTCAGGCAGAGCTTCTGGCGACTTGACTCCAGAGATCAGTGAATATTCATGAGTATCTTCAACGAAGGCAATCTGAGTTGTTTCAGAAGTTAAAAAGTTGATGAGGTCAATTGCCGCGTCACTCTTCTGACTCGTTGCAAGAGCTCCGATTCCTGAGACATTGACAAGGTTGCCAATATCTCCTGGTGCGAAGAATCCATTCTCAACCTTAATCTTTCGGCCAAGCGCTTCGCTGACCTCCCAGGTGTAGTAATGGTTAACTAAACCTAAATCGATTTCACCTTTATCGATGGCTTCAACGATGGCGCTATTTTTTAAGAATATCTTGGCGCCATTTGCCTTGATCTCCTTTAGCCACTTTTCGGCAAACTTCTCGCCCGTTTCATTAATGAGCGCTGTGACAAAGGCTTGAAAGGATGCATTACTTGGCGCAATTCCAACCTTGTCCTTATAAGCTGGCTTAGTCAGGGCGGCAACAGATTGTGGAAGTGTTGTCACAGCTCCTGGGCGATAGGCAAAGACGCGAGCGCGACCTGTAACTCCTACCCATGTGCGATCGCCGGCGATGTACTGGCTTTCAATCTCGGTTGCTACCGAGTCGGGTAGCGCCTTGAGCAGCCCGGCTGCTGAAACTGCGCCGAGTGAGCCAGCATCCTGTGAAAGAAAGAGATCAGCTGGTGAATTCTTGCCCTCTTCTAAAATCTGGGCAGCTAGCTCGGCAGAATCTCCGTAACGGATGTTGAGTTTGATTCCTGATTGCTTCTCCCACTCGGCAAAGAATGGCGCGATGAACTCTTCCGACCTGCCAGAGTAAATTGTGAGCTCTTTGACCTCATCAGCAGCGTTATTAGAGCCCATGCCAACCCATGCTGCGCCGCCAATGATGAGCGCACCTGCAATGACTCCAACAGCAACCAAAAGCTTCTTCAATGAACTCCCCTAGCGTCAAGACGGCTTCGCAATAAGAGCAGGCTAACCGAGGGCGGGGAATTACGCAACAAATATGTTGCGTAATTAGTCACATCACTGGTGGTGACAAAGTGGGCTACTGGCAAGTAACCTTGAAACATCACTACCGAAAGAGGCCCTTTCTCATGTCCAACACTCTTCGCTCAGTCGTTCTGGTTGATGCAGTTCGTACTCCTTTCGGAAAGGCCGGCAGCATGTATGCCGGAACGCGCGCCGATGATCTGATGGTCCGTGCGATGCGTGGGCTTCTTGAGCGCAACCCCAAGGTCTCACCTGATGCGATTGAAGATGTTGCAATCGCTGCGGCAACTCAAACAGGTGATCAAGGTATGAATATCGGTCGTAGCGCAACGTTACTGGCTGGACTTCCAAAGACTGTTCCTGGTTATTCAGTCGATCGCTGGTGCGCAGGAGCGCTGACTGCAACGACAACTATCGCGGGCGCAATTGCAATGGGCGCAATTGATATCGCTATCGCAGGTGGCGTTGAACATATGGGCAACCATCCTATGGGCGAGCTGATGGATCCCAATCCCCGTTATTTGGCCGAGAAGTTGGTAGAACAAGATGCGCTCGCCATGGGTGCAACTGCAGAGCGTTTACATGATCGTTTTCCGCAATTAACTAAAGAGCGCGCCGATCGTTATGCCTATAACTCTCAGATGAAGACTGCTCAAGCATATGCCGATGGAAAGTTACAGCGAGATTTAATTCCAACAGCTGCACGTAGCGCAGAGCTTGGTTGGGGCGTAGCAACTGTTGATGAAGGTCCCCGACCAACAACCACGATGGAAGGCCTGGCAGGACTGAAGACTCCATTTCGTCCCGCAGGTCGCGTCACGGCTGGAAATTCATCTGGTCTCAATGATGGCGCAACTGCGGCGTTGCTGGCGAGTGAAGATAAAGCGAAAGAACTCGGCTTAACAATTAAGGCGCGCCTAGTGACTTTCGCCTTCGCTGGAGTCGAACCTGAAGTCATGGGCTATGGACCAGTTCCTGCAACTATTAAAGCTCTTGCAAAAGCTGGGCTTAAGATTGAAGATATCGGCGCCTTCGAAGTCAATGAAGCATTTGCCGTACAAGTATTAGCTTTCCTTGATCACTTTGGAATTGCCGATGATGATCCTCGCGTTAATCCTTACGGTGGCGCAATCGCTGTTGGCCATCCACTTGCCTCCTCTGGTGTGCGCCTGATGCTCAACCTGGCACGTACCTTTGAAGAGAAGCCTGAAGTGCGTTATGGCATCACCACCATGTGTATCGGTCTCGGTATGGGTGGAACTGTTATTTGGGAAAACCCTCACTACACAGGAGGAAAGAAGTAATGACAACTGCAATCACGCTTCCAGAAGGCGCACCTGAAGAAGTTGTTACCCACGCACTTGTGCGCGATGTTGACCTCGCTCCCTTTGGAGGCAAGGGCTCTCTTGCTCTCATTACTCTCGATAACGGACTTGATCACACTCGTCCAAATACCTTTGGACCACAATCTGTTGCGGCCCTTGATGCGGCAATTACCGATGCGGCTTCCCGTAAGCCGGCAGCAATTGCAATTACAGGAAAGCCATTTATCTTTGCAGCAGGTGCAGACTTATCGGCTCTCTCCTATCTGGCAAAGCGTGAACAGGCGCTAGCCATCGGAAAACTTGGCCACGATGTCTTTCGACGTCTTGATGAAATCGGCATTCCAACCTTTGCATTCATCAATGGACTTGCTCTCGGTGGTGGTTTAGAGGTTGGACTTCATTGTAACTATCGCACCCTAGCAACCACCGCCTTCACCGCTCTCCCAGAAGTTTTCCTAGGACTTGTTCCAGGATGGGGTGGCGCCACAATCTTGCCAAAACTAATTGGACCAGAGCGAGCAGTGCAAGTAATTATCCATAACGCGCTCAATAACAACACCATGATGAAAGCTAAGGATGCTCTTGCTCTCGGCGTAGTGGATGCAGTCTACGAACCAGCTGATTTCCTTGAAAAATCTGTCGCCTTCGTTGCATCAGTTCTTAATGGAAATACAAAGATTGAACGTAAGGATTACTCAAACGATCCTGCTTGGGATAGCGCACTCGCTGCAGGACGCGCCGCTGCTCTCAAAAAGTATGGAGGCGCAGAGATTGCTTCACCTATGAAGGCCCTTGAGTTAATTAAGGCTGCCCAGAAGAATACAAAAGGCGAAGGTTTTGATGCAGAAGATGCCACTCTGGCAGATCTCACAATGTCTGATCCGCTACGCGCGTCTCTCTATGCTTTTAATCTTATTCAGAAGAAACGTAAAAAAGTAGAAGGTGCGCCAAAGCCCGCCCTTGCTCGAAAGGTTGCGCGAGTCGGCGTTGTAGGAGCCGGACTCATGGCTTCACAACTCGCACTTCTTCTTGTGCGTAATCTCAAATGCCCAGTTGTCATGACTGATATCGACCAAGAGCGCGCGGATAAGGGCGTTGCCTGGGTTCGCAACGAACTAGCAAAGTTGGTCGAGAAGAAGCGTATGAGCGCAGAGTCAGCCGCTCGCCTCTCTCTCCTCGTTAGCGGTAGCGCAGATCAGAGCGCATTCGCAGGATGTGACTTCATCATTGAGGCCATCTTCGAAGAGCTATCGCTCAAGCAAGATCTCTTTAAGAAGCTTGAAAAGATCGTGGGGCCAGAATGCATCTTGGCCACAAATACTTCATCACTTTCGGTAGAACGTATGAGCGAAGGGCTAGAACATCCTGAGCGAGTTGTTGGATTCCACTTCTTCAACCCTGTTGCGATCATGCCGCTTCTCGAAATTGCCCGCACCTCAAAGACAGATGATGCAACAACTGCAACAGCTGTCAGCATCGGTAAAGAGCTCAAGAAGACCATGATCATCTGTAAGGATGCGCCAGGTTTTGTTGTAAACCGACTGCTCACCCGCTTTATGGGCGAAATTACTGATGCTGTCGATGAAGGAACAGATCCAGCCACTGCAGATAATGCGATGCGCTCTATCGGATTCCCGATGTCACCATTTGAACTGCTTGGTCTGGTTGGACCAGGCGTTGCGCTCCATGTTGCAGAGACCCTGCACGAAAACCTTGGTCCGCGTTATCGCATCTCCCCTACGATGCAAGCGATGGTTAAGGAAGGCGTAAAGACGTTCTACATCAAAAATGAAGATGGCAGCTTTGGCCCTAATCCTGCAGCTGTTGCGCTAGTTCATAAGGGGACTACTCCCTCAACTGCTGAGCAAGTGCGTGCACGCGCACTGAAAGCTCTTGCAGAAGAGGCGCGCATGATGCTCGATGAAGGTGTTGTCTCAACCCCTGCAGAAATTGATCTCTGCATGTTGATGGGCGCTGGCTGGCCGATGCACCTCGGCGGAATTTTGCCGTACTTGGATCGTGAAGGAATTAGCGAGTCTGTTTGTGGTCAGCGTTTTCATGCGCCGGGAATTGCATCTCTTCCACAGTAGAACTCCACTCGACGATATCGCGTGAAATCTTCTGAGCTGTAATTCCAAGATCTTCTAGGATTTCAGCGCGCTTTGAGTGCTCGATAAATTCAAGTGGAACGCCGATGCTGTGAAGAGCTACGTTGAGGCCTGCTTCACGGAATAGCTCTGAGATAGAGCTAGCGATTCCGGCATGACGAATGCCATCTTCTAGAACAACAACGCTCTTGTAACGCTGCGCCATTGATACCAAGGTCTGCGGAAGTGGCTTTACCCAGCGTGGATCAATCACAGTTACTCCAACGCCTTCGCGGTAAGCCTGTGACGCAGCCTCGACTGCGATAGCTGCCATAGAGCCCACGCTAATAAGGAGCACATCAGCGCTTTCGCCGCGATAGAGAACATCAATTCCATCTCGTCGTTCAAAGGCAGGGATGTCGCTTTGTACTGCACCCTTTGGGAAGCGAATCAGAGATGGTGCATCGCTGATCTCAACTGCTTCGCGGAGCGTTTCGCGCAGTCGTGCCGCATCACGTGGTGCTGCAACATGCAGGGTTGGAACAATTCCAGTAAGCGCTAAATCCCAAATACCGTGGTGTGATGGTCCATCGTCGCCAGTAATTCCAGCGCGGTCTAAGACAAAGGTAACTCCAGCCTTATGAAGTGCAACATCGAGGAGCAATTGATCGAAGGCGCGATTAAGGAATGTGGAGTAGACAGCAACAACAGGGTGCATCCCGGCATAGGCAAGTCCGGCGGCGCTCGTCACAGCATGTTGTTCGGCGATACCTACATCGATGGTGCGCTCTGGGAACTCTTTCTCAAATTTATCAAGGCCAGTTGGCCCCAACATCGCAGCTGTAATTGCCACAATATCTTTACGAGTGCGTCCTAAAGCAATTAGCTCATCAGCAAAGACGCTGGTCCAACTGGTGGCAGATTTGGCAAGCGGTGTCCCTGTCTCAGGATCGACGACGCCAACTGCATGGAACTTCTCAGCTTCATCTGCGACAGCTGGCTTATGGCCACGTCCCTTTTCGGTGATGACATGTACAAGAACTGGTTCACCAAATTCTCTTGCTTGAGCAAATGCTCGCTCCATCGCGACAATGTCATGTCCATCGATTGGACCAACATATTTAAGTCCCAGATCTTCAAACATTCCCTGAGGAGCAACGATGTCCTTGATGCCCTTCTTCATGCCATGGAGAGTTTCGTAGATAGGCGTACCGACAACGGGAGTCTTGGAGAGAACTTCCTTGCCCCAATCTAAGAAACGCTCATAGCCTTGGGTAACGCGCAGCGTTGAAAGATAAGTGGCTAGACCACCAATTGTTGGTGAATACGAACGTTCATTATCGTTAACAACAATCATCAAATTACGATCTTCGGCAGCTGCAATGTTATTGAGCGCCTCCCATGACATTCCACCGGTAAGGGCGCCATCGCCGACAACGACAACAACGTGGCGATCAGTCTGTCCGGTCAGAGTGAAGCCACGTGAGATTCCATCTCCCCACGAAAGGGCAGTTGAGGCGTGAGAATTTTCGATGACATCGTGTTCGCTCTCGCGACGATTTGGATATCCTGCAATACCGCCTCGCTGACGTAACCCATCAAATTGATCGGCGCGACCAGTAATAATTTTATGAACGTACGACTGATGCCCTGTATCGAAGAGAATGACATCTTTTGGCGAGTCAAAGGTGCGATGGAGAGCAATCGTTAACTCGACAACGCCCAAGTTAGGACCTAGGTGGCCACCAGTCTTTGAGACCTTGGTGATGAGAAATTGGCGGATCTCTTCAGATAACTCATTGAGCTGTTCAGGGGTGAGCCCGCGCAGATCATCTGGTCCTTTGAGAGATTCGAGCATAGGGAAGAGTCTAGATTAACCGCGCAGCTGGCGCAGTACGTACTGCATGATTCCGCCGTGGCGATAGTAATCCGCTTCGCCTGGCGTATCGATACGTACCTTGGCCTTGAAAACCTTATCTCCTGCGGTCACAGTGACTTCTTTAGGGATAGCGCCGTTATTGAGAGCTGTTACCCCTGCGATAGAAAATACTTCATCACCCTTGAGGCCAAGTGATTGCGCAGTTTCTCCGTTAACGAATTGCAATGGGAGAACACCCATTCCAATCAAGTTGGAGCGATGGATACGTTCAAAACTTTCTGCAATCACAGCGCGTACACCCAGGAGCGCAGTTCCCTTGGCTGCCCAGTCACGTGATGAACCTGATCCGTACTCTTTGCCAGCAAGAATAACGAGTGGAACACCTGCTGCTTGATAGGCAACAGAGGCATCATAAATTGTGTTCTGATCACCACTACTCAAGAAGTTACGAGTAAATCCACCTTCGACGCCATCAAGAAGTAAATTCTTGAGGCGAATATTTGCAAAGGTGCCGCGAATCATTACTTCGTGATTTCCACGTCGAGATCCATAAGAGTTGAAGTCCTTACGATCTACTCCGTGCGCTTCAAGATACTTTCCAGCTGGAGAATCAGCTTTAATGTTTCCAGCCGGTGAGATGTGATCTGTTGTGACGGAATCTCCAAGAATGGCCAAGACGCGTGCGCCAGAAATATCTTTTACCGCTTCTGGCTGGGCTGGCATTCCATCAAAGTATGGAGGTTTACGTACATACGTTGATTGTGGATCCCATTCGAAAGTCTTTCCTGTTGGGGTATCCAGTGACTTCCAGCGGTGATCGCCTTCAAAGACGGTGGCATAATCCTTAGTAAACATCTCAGATGAGATAGATGAATCGATAACTGCTTGAATTTCAGCAGCTGATGGCCAGATATCTTTAAGGAGAACTGGGTTGCCATCCTTATCGTTGCCGAGTGAATCCTTCTCAAAATCATGATCCATCGTGCCAGCAAGGGCGTAGGCAACAACGAGCGGAGGTGAAGCCAGATAATTCATCTTTACATCTGGGCTGATTCTGCCTTCAAAGTTGCGGTTACCTGAAAGAACAGCTGTAACAGCTAAATCGTTCTCATTGACCGCTTTGCTAATTTCAATGGGTAGCGGCCCAGAGTTACCGATACAGGTAACGCATCCGTAGCCGACCAAGTTAAAGCCGAGCGCCTCCATGTATGGAGTGAGCTGCGCGCGATCGTAATAATCGGTAACGACCTTAGATCCTGGAGCAAGTGTGGTCTTTACCCAAGGCTTAGAGGTAAGTCCCTTCTCTACCGCCTTCTTAGCAAGGAGAGCTGCGCCAATCATTACTGATGGATTAGATGTGTTGGTACACGAGGTAATGGAAGCGATGACGACATCGCCATTCTTGATGGTCGTTGCCTTCTCTCCCACCTTTACTGGGTATGCGCTCTTTCCGGTCTTCTCAGAGAAGTAAGACGGCAATACCTTTTCAAATGCGCTCTTTGATGCAGTCAGAGAGATGCGATCTTGCGGACGCTTTGGTCCAGCAATAGATGAGACAACGGTAGAGAGATCGAGTTCGATATGTTCAGAGAAACGAGGTGAGACCGCTGGGTCATGCCACATTCCCTGCGCCTTCGCATACTTTTCAACAAGCGCTACTTGATCTTCTGTGCGACCTGTCAGACGTAGATAACGAAGCGTCTCTTCATCAATGGGGAAGATGGCGCAGGTAGAACCATATTCTGGTGACATATTTCCGATTGTGGTTCGGTTTGCCATTGGTACTGAGACAACTCCCGGACCATAGAACTCAACAAATTTGCCGACAACTCCATGCTTGCGCAACATTTCAGTAATTGTCAGAGCCATATCCGTCGCAGTTGTTCCGACCGGAAGTTGGCCAGAGAGCTTAAATCCAACTACACGTGGGATGAGCATGGAAACTGGCTGACCTAAGAGCGCTGCTTCTGCCTCGATTCCACCGACTCCCCAACCGAGTACGCCGAGGCCGTTGACCATCGTTGTATGTGAATCTGTACCAACAACGGTATCTGGATACGCGCGAAGAACGCCCCCGACGGTACGAGTCATAACAACACGGGCTAAGTATTCGATATTTACCTGGTGCACAATTCCAGTGCCAGGTGGAACGACTTTGAATTCATCAAAGGCACCCTGACCCCAACGTAAGAAGCGATAACGCTCGCGATTTCGCTCGTACTCAATATCTGTATTCTTTTCAAAAGAATCTTTTGTCCCAAAGACATCTGCAATCACTGAGTGGTCGATGACGAGTTCCGCTGGGGCAAGTGGATTGACCTTTGCTGGATCTCCACCTAGCTCAACAATTGCTTCACGCATCGTCGCTAAATCAACGATGCAAGGAACGCCGGTGAAGTCCTGCATAACAACGCGGGCAGGGGTAAATTGAATTTCAGTATCTGGCTCGATAGATGGATCCCATTCGGCTAGCGCCTTAATGTGATCGACGGTGATGTTGGCACCATCTTCGGTGCGCAAGAGATTTTCTAAGAGAATCTTGAGTGAGAAAGGAAGATCCTTTGCTGCTGCCAAGGTTGAGATATCGAAGATTTCATAATCTTTTCCTGCAACAGTGAGGTTCTTTTTGGTACCGAGGGAGTTCTTACTCATCCCGAGCCTTCTTTCATAAGTATCTTGACGTCAAGATACCTTATCTAAAGTCAGAAGCGCAACACTTTCGATGTGATGTGTCATAGGAAAGAGATCGAAGGCGCGTAGCTGCTGCAGCGCATACCCGTGTTCGCGCAGGTATGAAACATCGCGCGCCAGCGCCGCTGGGTCGCAAGCCACGTAGACAATCGTTCGTGGCAGCAGGCGAGCACATTCGGTAATGACTTCTTTACCCGCGCCCTCGCGAGGCGGATCAAGGATGATGACGTTTGCCTGGCTAAAGCGCGGCAGGATTTTTGCGACATCGCCTGTGTGGACAGTTACAACTGAATCTTCTGCAAAGTTTCTCCGGGCATCCGCTGTTGCGCTCTTACTTCCTTCGACCAGATCGATGGCGCCTTCGCTACCGATCTCGTCAATTAGCGCAGCAGTAAATAGTCCTACTCCCCCATAGAGATCAAGGATGCGATCTCCAGGAACTACTTGGGCAAACTCTTTCACAACTTCTGTTAAAACTCGAGGCGCATCTTTATGGCTCTGCCAAAATGATTTTTGGCTCACTTCTAAAACCCTGCCAGCAATTTCATAGTGCGCTACATCTGGACCATCTGAAGTTCTTACCGGAGTCTCCTCACGAGTATTTGCAGTTGCAATCGTTCGCTCGCCAGTATTGGAAAGTGAGATTTCAATACGTTGATCTGCCTTTGCACCCCGCGCTGAAAGCTCTGCAAACTTCATCTCTGGGACAAGAATTCGACAATCATCTACCGGAGTAATCGAGTGGCTTCGCGCTTGATAGAAACCGAGCGCACCGGCCTTGGTAGTGACAGCAGCGCAACGAGTGCGCCACCCAAGAGGCGCTGCGACCTCCTCGACTTCAACAGCTATTTCCATCTTGGCGATGCGAGCAAACTGCTCGGTGATGACATCACCTTTGAGAGCACGTTGCCGCGCAGGGGTTATATGTTGAAAATCGCACCCTCCGCAGCCCTGGCGATGTGCATATCTACACGGAGCACTGACGCGATCTGTAGATGCGCTCTCCACTGAAATGACATCTGCGCGGTTAAATGAAGTTCCCACGCTGGTAATTTCAATGGTGCAGACCTCATCTGGGATTGCATGGCGCACAAAAATGACTGCGCCCTCATGGCGCGCAATAAAGTGGCCACCATGAGCGATTTTTTCAATAGTGACGGTAAAGCGGTCTCCTACAGATAAAGCTTTTCGACTGTGTGGAGACATAATGGCTAGCCTAGTAGTAAGTTAGTCCCGTGCACGTAGTAATCATGGGTTGCGGTCGAGTGGGATCCTCACTCGCAATCGAACTAGAAGCAGCCGGACATTCAGTTGCAGTCATCGATCAATCTAAGGAAGCTTTCCGCCGCCTCGGCCCAGATTTCAAGGGTCGCACTGTGGTCGGCGTTGGCTTTGACCGAGATACTCTGCTCGAAGCGGGCATTGAAGGTGCAGAAGCATTTGCGGCCGTCAGTAACGGCGATAACTCAAATATTTTGGCAGCGCGCGTTGCTCGCGAAAGCTATGGCGTTACCAATGTGGTTGCTCGTATCTACGACCCTGGCCGCGCAGAAATTTATCAGCGCCTCGGTATCCCAACTGTTGCAACTGTTATTTGGGCAACCGATCAAATCTTGCGTCGCATTGCACCAGGTGGTGCGCGCTCTGAATGGCGCGATGCAACAGGAACTGTGCAACTTCTCGAAGTGCATCCGCACCTTGATTGGTATGGACGTCCCATCACAGAGCTTGAAGCAGCGACAGAGGCTCGCGTAGCGTTTCTTACACGCCTCGGCGAAGGGCTGATTCCAGAAGCACATACAGTTCTACAAGATGGCGATTTGATTCATATGACAATTCAAGATGACAAGATGGCGATTGCCGAAAGCGCACTTACACAAGGGCCAGGGAATTAATCTATGAGAATTGCAATTGCCGGTGCTGGAAATGTGGGTCGCGCTATCGCTCGCGAACTTCTCGATAATGGCCATCAAGTTCTTCTGATTGACCGTGATCCAAAGGCGCTCAAGATTGATTCTGTGCCTGATGCAGAGTGGCTGATGGCAGATGCCTGCGAGATTGCAGCTCTTGATAATGCCCAACTCAATAAGTGCCAGGTATTGGTTGCAGCAACTGGTGATGACAAGGTCAACCTTGTAACAGCGCTGCTAGGAAAGACTGAATACGGAGTGCCTCGCGTGGTTGCGCGAATTAACCACCCAAAGAATGAATGGCTCTTTGATCAATCATGGGGCGTTGATGTTGCCGTATCTACTCCTCGCATAATTGCTGCACTCGTTGAAGAGGCAGTCAGCGTCGGAGATGTTGTCCGTCTCTTCTCATTTAGACGAGGCCAAGCAAATCTTGTTGAAATTACACTTCCAGATTCATCAATCTGTATTGGAAAGACTGTAGAAGAGGTAACGCTTCCCGATGATGCATCTCTTGCAGCTATAGTCCGCGATGGTCGCGTTATTGCACCGACTGCCAGCGATGTCTTTACCGCCGGAGATGAACTACTTTTTGTCGCCTCAGCTGCGGCTGAAGATCAAATCAAGGGCTGCTTTATCGCTCAGTAGTATCTGGGTGTTCTGCTGGAATTGCTGGCGCGTTCTTAATAATCTGCCACGAACCATAAGCAGTTGCTAGAAAGAGCGGATAACCCATCGCTAAATTCACGGTTCCAAGAAGATTTACATTTCCAGTCCGATAAATCGGGTACTGCACGGCGATTCGGGTAAAGAACATGGCAACCCAGAGCCAACTGGCCAGCATGTAGGCACGCTTTCGCTCTGGATGGTTACGCCATTTGAGATTCTCGCCAAGAATGGGGCCGAGCAAGAGACCGAGTATCGGCCAGCCAGCTAAATTGGCGATGAGATACACGGTGCCATAGCCCAAGTTGGTCAGAAGCTTAGGAATGTATAAATCACTTGCGTTACCGGTTCGATTAGCGAACCAGGCGCAGATTAAAACTCCTATAAATCCGCTCACTGCATGTTGCACGGTATCGCGCATCGCCAAGCGCGTAATAGTAAGAACTGCTGAAACTGCAATCGATGCAAAGAGGGCGCTCTGCAGTTCATCTGTCACATTAAAAACAATGAGGAAGATGATTGCTGGAACTCCTGAATCAATCAGCCCTTTCTTTCCACCAAAGGCGCTGAGAACTTTCTCGCGATCTTCGTGTTGACTCATGCACGCCCCGTTGATCCAAAGCCACCAGTACCGCGGCCTGAGCCAGGTAGCTCTTGTACTTCGATAAATTCAGCGCGCTCAACTTTTTGGAAGACCAATTGAGCAATGCGATCACCCCGCTTAAATGTGACGCTCTCGCGAGGATCGTGATTAATCATGATGCACTGTAGCTCGCCGCGAAAGCCAGCATCGACAGTGCCAGGTGCATTCACCATAGTGACGCCATGCTTTATCGCAAGGCCTGATCGAGGATGCACAAGAGCTACATAGCCATCCGGTAGCGCAATAGAGATTCCAGTTGGAACGAGTGCGCGTTCGCCAGGTGCCAACGTAATGTCGATGCGAGAGACGATATCTGCACCCGCATCTCCCCCTTTGGAATATTGCGGCAGCGGAAGGTCTGGATCAAGCCGTGTAATCAAAACTTGTAGAGCGCTCATGGATTGATATCAAACTCTGGATCAACAAAAGAGAGCAACTCTGGGTTCTTTCGCATCGTCTCTAAATAATCAGCAGGAGCATTCTCGAGGAAGTGCTTCATCGGCACGATGACAAAGAGTGAAGCTGCACGTACTGCAATTTCGCCATCTGGGCCACCAATTCTGCCCTCTGCTTCGGAGTACACCTTTCGATTTACCTGTCCGGTAATGCGCGCTGTGATGTAGAGACGAGTACCAATGGGGACTGGTTTGAGAAAATCAGTTTCTAAACGAGCGGTAACTGCAGGTGCGCGAAGTAACCACATCAACTTTCCAAGAGCTTCATCGAAGGCGAGCGATAAGAGGCCACCATGGGCTAACCCTGGAGCGCCTTGGTGATTTTCGGTAACGATAAATTCAGCAGTGATATCGGCGCCTTCTCCAACGTGCGCTACCAGATGCAAGCCAGTCGGGTGAAGCTCTCCACAACCAAAGCAATGTTTAAAGTGGGAAGGGATTTGAGTTCCCGTTTCGGGCGATTGTGGGTGTCGCTCTGGAATGAGCGCCCCTTCAGGAGGCGTTGTGCTGGGAACGCGACTCATGTAGCAAGGTTACTTCATGAAGTGCTGAAGGAGAGAATTGCAAGATAACCTAGCGCGCATGGTCTTCCGTGAAGTGATCCGTCCCCCACTCTGGGTACTGGCCTTCATCTACTTCCTCTTTCTCTCACTCGTTATCGCAATCTGGGCTGCGCTCGATAATCGCAGCGCTCTCATCTCTTGGATCGCGGCAACTCTTGCAATTATCGTCATTGCAATTCGTTGGCGCACCGAGATCACCGTTGATGATAAAGAGTTACGTATCGGTGGCGCTCATATAGAGCTGAAGTACCTTAAAGAGGTAAGCGCGCTCAGCGCGCAAGAGATGCGCCTGATGCGAACCCGCGATGCTGACCCAGCTGCTTTTCTAGCGCTGGCATTCTGGATTCCGGCAGGGGTAAAGATTGTGATAAACGATGACAGGGATAACGTTCCTTATTGGTTAATCAGCATAAGAAAAAGTGAAGAACTTACGCGCACTCTTTACAGATTGATTTAGCGCCTTCGCCTTTAGCAAGTTGTGTGATGTGATGAATCAAGAAACATCGTGAACAAGTAAATTCATCAACTTGTACTGGAACAACTCTGACCGCTAGTTGTTCGCCTGATAAATCTGCACCTGGAAGTTCAAGATTCTCTGCAGCTTCTGCTTCATCCACATCGATCTGGCCTGATTGCGCATCTACGCGCTTAGCCTTGAGTTCTTCTAACGATTCCTCATGAAGTTCCTCATCGGTCTTTCTGGGTGTGTCGTAATCTGTTGCCACTGCTCTCACCTCGCTTCCATTACTTGTGCCTTAACCTGCGCGAATAGTCGCGCATAGAGCGGCTCTATAGAGGTTACAACCCTCGGCGTGTCGCTTTTATTCCGCCTTTGAGGTGGCATTTTCGATGGCTTTAGCCAATCCACCATCTACATAGGCGTGAATCGCAGTTCCATGCGCCAAATGCTCTTCACTCAAGATTTCGCCAGTTTCGTGGATAGCGCTGACCAAATCTCCACGGTGGTACGGAATCACAATGGAGATTTCTATCGCAGGATGCGGCAGCGATTTTTCAATTGCATGAACAAGTCCGTCAATTCCGAAACCTGATCTGACAGAGAAGGCATAACTATTCGGCTCTTTACGCAAAATCTCCATCACAACATCGGGGCTAGCGATATCAACTTTGTTGATTGCGATAATTTCAGGGATGTCTCCCCCACCGATTTCAGCAATCACCTGACGGACCGCGCGAATCTGCTCAAAGGGATCAGGGTGTGAACCATCAACAACATGAACAATTAAATCTGCCCCGGAAACTTCTTCGAGG
>CAZSWE010000001.1:0-42979 GCA_964610715.1 uncultured Candidatus Planktophila sp. | reverse complement strand
TCGCGCGGTGTGGTCATAAATCCTTTTGGATCAGCCATTTGCTACAACCTCCATTACATATTCATCTACCGGCAGACCTTCGCGGTTCGCCTTTTCAATTGCTGCTAGAACACGGGCATAGTCGCGCGGCATGATGAGTGAGAAGCGAGCTACCTCGGTATCCCAGTTCTTCAATAGGTTCGCTGCAATTTCTGATCCAGTTTCAACATGGAAGCTTGAAACTATTGCGCGAAGGCCTTCGCGCTGATCTGCAGGGACAGCAAGAACATCAACCATTTCAGTGTTGACGATCGCTGTATCGAGATCGAGAACAAATGCGCGACCACCAGACATTCCTGCTGCGATATTGCGACCAGTTGGGCCGAGAATGACTGCAGTTCCGCCAGTCATGTATTCGAGTGCGTGGTCACCCACACCTTCGACAACTGCAGTTGCTCCAGAGTTACGAACGCAGAAACGTTCTCCAACTAAGCCGCGAATAAAGATTTCTCCTGAAGTTGCACCGTAACCGATGACGTTTCCGGCGATGACATTCTTCGTTGATGGGAAGGTTGCCTTCTCATCTGGGCGGACAATTACACGTCCACCAGATATTCCCTTACCAACGTAATCGTTGGAGTCACCATAGAGGCGCAGAGTCAAACCTTGTGGGATAAAAGCGCCGAGTGATTGTCCGGCAGAGCCATGCAAAGTGACATCGATGGTGCCGACAGGTAATCCTTCTGCACCGTAGCGACGAGTGATTTCAGCGCCCAACATCGTTCCGACTGTGCGATTAACGTTTCGCACAGGAAGATCGATACGGACGGACTCCTTCTTATCGAGCGCCGCCTTCGCTAAATCAATCAAGGTGTTATCAAGAGCTGCAGCTAAGCCATGATCTTGAATCGTGGTCTGATGAAGTGGTGAGTCCACATCAGGACGAACAAGAAGAGGTGAAAGATCTAAGCCGCTGGCTTTCCAATGATCAACTGCATCTTTGGTATCCAGGTATTCAACATGTCCAACTGCTTCAAGCAGGGTGCGGAAGCCAAGGGAGGCCAAGATTTCGCGAACTTCTTCAGCGATATATTCAAAGAAGGTCTCAACAAACTCTGGCTTTCCGGTGAACTTCTTACGAAGCTCTGGGTTCTGTGTAGCAACGCCAACTGGGCAGGTATCCAAGTGACAGACGCGCATCATGATGCAGCCAGAGACCACAAGTGGAGCGGTTGCAAATCCGTACTCTTCGGCGCCAAGCAGAGCTGCAATAACAACATCGCGCCCAGTCTTTAATTGACCATCTGCTTGAACAACGATGCGATCGCGTAGTCCGTTGAGCAGAAGAGTCTGCTGAGTTTCAGCAAGACCGAGCTCCCAAGGCGCTCCTGCGTGCTTTAGTGAAGTCAGCGGTGATGCACCAGTTCCACCATCGTGTCCTGAAATCAGAACAACATCGGCGTGTGCCTTAGAAACACCAGCAGCAACTGTTCCGACGCCAACTTCAGCTACCAACTTCACATGCACGCGGGCGTTCTTATTGGCATTCTTCAAGTCATGGATCAACTGAGCTAAATCTTCGATTGAGTAAATATCGTGATGAGGCGGTGGCGAAATGAGTCCAACGCCAGGAGTTGAAAAGCGCGCCTTAGCGATCCACGGATAGACCTTATTTCCAGGAAGCTGTCCGCCTTCACCCGGCTTTGCGCCTTGTGCAATCTTGATCTGAATATCAGTCGCGTTGATGAGGTAATTGCTTGTTACGCCAAAGCGACCTGAAGCAACCTGCTTGATGGCAGATTTTTTAGAATCTCCATTAGGCATCAGGGTGTAGCGAACTTCATCTTCGCCACCTTCACCGGTATTTGATTTGCCACCCAAGCGGTTCATGGCAATCGCCAGCGTTTCATGGACTTCTTGTGAAACTGAACCGTATGACATCGCACCTGTTGAGAAGCGCTTCACAATTTCAGAGATTGGCTCAACTTCATCAATGGAGATTGGAGCGCGTTCGCCCTCCTTAAACTGGAAGAGTCCGCGCAAGGTCATCAAAGATTTGCTCTGATCATTAACCTTGGATGTGTAGCGCTTAAAAATGTCATAACGCTTATTGCGCGTTGAGTGCTGCAAAGCGAAGACAGTCTCAGGGTTAAATAGATGTGGTTCACCATCGCGACGCCATTGGTATTCGCCACCAACAGCTAGACGCTTTGCTCCAGGAATTTCTCCACCTACTGGGTAGGCAAAATGATGGCGTTTAATGGTTTCTTCGGCGATGACATCAAGGTTGACTCCCCCAAGGCGTGAAGTTGTTCCGACGAAGAATTCATCGACAACATCTTGGGCTAAACCAATCGCTTCAAATACCTGCGCACCGGTATAGGAGGCGATAGTTGAAATACCCATCTTGGACATCACCTTAAGAACGCCCTTGCCAAGGCCCTTAATAACATTACGAACTGCCTTTTCAGGAGTGATACCAGTGATGACGCCTTGATTAACGAGATCTTCTGCTGTCTCCATAACCAAATATGGATTTACCGCTGCAGCTCCGTAGCCAATCAAGAGCGCGACATGGTGCACTTCACGAACATCGCCAGCTTCAACAACTAGCCCCACCTTCGTACGTGTCTTTTCGCGGATTAAGTGGTGATGAACAGCCGCTGTCAGCAATAGTGATGGAATCGGGCAATCTTCGGCATCGCCATCTCGATCAGAGAGCACGATGATGCGCGCGCCTTTTGCGATTGCATCTGAGACTTCGCGCTTAATTTCTTCTAAGCGAATGCGAAGAGTATTTCCATCTCCTGTTACAGGAAAGAGGCCGCGGACAACGTAGGCCTCAAGACCTGGGTAATCATCATCGGCGTTGACGTGAATAATCTTGGCAAGCTCATCGTTATCGATGACAGGAAATGCCAATGAGATTTGCTTACATGACTCTGGGCCCGGATCGAGCAAGTTATGTTCTGGGCCAAGAGAGCCACCCAAGCTCGTTACCAACTCTTCGCGGATAGCATCTAGCGGCGGGTTGGTAACTTGAGCAAAGAGCTGCGTGAAGTAATCAAAGAGAAGTCTGGGCTTCTGTGAAAGCGCTGCGATTGGAGTATCTGTTCCCATCGAACCAAGGGCTTCGCCGCCACTTTTTGCCATCGGGGTAATAATGATTTTGATTTCTTCTTCGGTATATCCAAAGGCCTTCTGGCGACGAATAACTGATTTGTGAGGATAGATAATGTGCTCGCGTGAAGGAAGATCAGAGAGTTTGATCATTCCATCTTTAAGCCACTGTCCATAAGGGGCTGCATCTGCGAGTGAATCTTTAATCTCATCATCTTCAATGATGCGACCTGCTTCAATATCAACAAGGAACATCTTGCCTGGTTGCAGGCGACCCTTGCGCACAATCTTCTCTGCTGGGAAATCTAATACGCCAACTTCGGAAGCAAGTACAACGAGACCGTCATCGGTAACCCAGAAACGTGATGGACGAAGACCGTTGCGATCGAGCACTGCACCTACTTGGTGGCCATCGGTAAATGTCACACACGCTGGTCCATCCCACGGTTCCATTAGGGATGCATGGAATGCATAGAAATCGCGACGCTTCTGTGGCATCGTCGCATGGTTCTCCCATGCTTCAGGAATCATCATCAAAACTGAATGTGGAAGTGAACGTCCACCTAAGTAGAGAAGTTCAAGGACTTCATCAAAGGAGGCAGAGTCAGAGCCTGACATTTCAACGATTGGGAAGAGGCGCTTGAGGTCTCCCCCGATGAGATCACTGGCAAGGAGAGATTCGCGTGCGCGCATCCAGTTACGGTTTCCCTTAACGGTATTGATTTCACCGTTGTGAGCGATAAAGCGATATGGGTGCGCCAGTGGCCATGACGGGAAGGTATTTGTTGAAAAACGTGAGTGAACAAGCGCAAGTGGTGAGACCACTCTTTCATCGCTGAGGTCAGGGAAGAACTCTTCTAGCTGCCCGGTTGTGAGCATGCCTTTGTAAACAATTGTCTGCGAAGAAAGTGATGCGAAGTAGAGATCAAGAGTGTGTTCTGCCCTCTTACGAAGTGCGAAAGCTAAGCGGTCAAGTGCTAGCCCTGATTCGTTCTTCTTGCCAGCAACGAAGAGTTGTTCAAACTTTGGCATCACTGATAGCGCTGTCTTGCCAAGAGATGATGAGTTGATGGGAAGTTCGCGCCAACCTAGAACTGTGAGGCCTTCTTCTGCTGCAATCTTTGCAATCTCGCTCTGAACATCTGCGCCCTGTGCGACAAATGCAATACCAGTTGCATATGAACCTTCTGCGGGAAGAGAGAATTCTGTAACTGCCTTATAGAAAGCGGCAGGTACGCGGATAAGAATTCCTGCGCCATCTCCGCTATCTGGTTCAGCGCCTGATGCGCCGCGGTGTTCAAGATTGCGAAGTGCAGTCAGCGCCTTCTCAACAATGTCATGTGTTGCAACTTTATTTAGGGTGGCAACCATCGCAACGCCGCATGCATCATGCTCGTTTGCCGGATCGTAGAGACCCTGGCGTGCGGGATAGTTTGAAGAGAGTGCCATAACCCGTTGTCCTTTTTTCGTAAAACAAAAGGGACAACTTTGGCCCGTGAGCGGTAAGTACTGGTGCGCCTACCAACTTCAGTAGCGAAAGAGTAGCAACCTAGGTGGTTTAGATGCCACTTATGTGGAGCGCCTGCCCAATGCCTGCGGTGATAGCCATACCGAGGCAGCCACCGGCGATGACTCGCACTGTGGGAGTAAGCAACTTAGATCCTGCAATTCTTGCGCTCAGAATCCCAGTGAAGGTGAGGCCGATGATGGTGAAGGCGACGATGCTCCAGGCTGCCTTGCCGGGAGTTGGAGCAAATGCTCCAACAAATGGAATGAGGCCTCCTGCAGTAAAGCTAAGAGCCGATGCAATCGCCGCTTGCACTGGACGCGCCTTGGTATGTGGGTGCTGACCTAATTCATCGCGAAGATGCGCTTCGAGTGGATCCTTCTTATGCATTTCAACAGCAACTTGTACCGCTAAATCTCGTGAGAGTCCACGCTGCATGTAAATTTGAATTAACTCTTCTAGCTCACCTTCTGGGTCGATAGCAAGATGTTCAATCTCTAATAATCGATCAGAGTGTTCAATATCATTTTGTGAACGAACTGAGACATATTCACCAACGGCCATCGACATGGCACCCGCTGCAATTCCAGCCGCACCTGCTGTGATGAGGAAACTCTGTTCTCCGGCGCGCGCTGCGGCAACGCCGATCATCAAACTTGCAGTCGAGACCAAACCGTCATTTGCGCCAAGGACGGCAGCGCGCAACCAGCCAGCGCGATGAGTGCGATGGCTGAGATTACGTTGATAGACATCTTCTAGCCCCATCTTGCAAGCCTACCTGTCTGAGCGCCTCAATTTGATGAAGGCAGCACATGCAAGTGCAAAAAGAGTCATTGCAACATATTGATTGAGACGTAGCCCACCCCAAACATGGGCCTGATCAATACGGATTCCTTCGATAAAGAATCGAGCGAGCGAGTAGCCCGCTACATAGAGCGCAAAGATTGAGCCAGCTGGATATCGAGTACCGAGCGCAATTAAAAGAGCGGCAAGGGATGCGGTTGCGAGTGCTTCATATGCAAAGGTGGGATGAAAGGTGGCAAAGTTTTCATATCCACTGGGGCGAAGGTTTGCTGGGATTTCTAGCGCCCACCAAGAATCTAGTGGTCTGCCAAAGAGTTCTCCATTAAACCAATTACCGAATCGACCAATCGCTTGTGCAAGTAGTAAACCTGGAGCCAAAGCATCTGCAAAGTGAGCAAAGCTTGGTAGTTCGATGCGACGGGCGATTCTGCGATAAGCGATATATGCACCTAACGCACCCAAGCCAATTGCGCCCCAAATTCCAAGACCGCCTTTCCAGATCTTGAAAACATCAGCGAAGTTTGCACCTGCACCAAAGTAGAGTTCTGGTGAAGTGAGTACATGGTAGAGACGACCACCAATAACACCGCTGGGTACAGCAACAATTGCTACATCCGATAGAACTGTTTGAGCACCAGGAAAGGCTGCAACAAATCGTCTATTACCAACCCAGATTGCTACCGCTACCCCTGCAATGATGCAGAGCGCATAGAAGTGAATGGTGAAAGGGCCTAGCGCAACTGCCGATGTACTCGGAGTTGGAAAGGCTTGCAAAGTACTTATCCGCGCTCTACTGCAGCTTTGAACTTGGCAGCGTCAAAGTATTCGCTTGCGTTGCGGTCAATCTCTTTACCGTTGACGAAGACAGTAGGAGTTGAATTTACATTTGCCTTTGCACCGGCTGCAGCAACATTGCTGACCCAACCGACATATTCACCCTTGTTGACGCAGCTACTAAATTTCTGGCTGGTGATTCCAGCTGTCTGTCCAAGGCTTGCAAGGAAAGTGTTATCCCAAGCACCTGAATTTTCCTGCTTCTGATTCATCATGAGCAAGCGGTGGTAATCAAGGAATTTACCCTCATCTGCAGAACATGCAGCTGCATTGGCAGCGTTGACAGATTCAGGTCCCAAGAATGAGAGCGTGTGATAAACAACGGTTGCCTTCTTTTCGGCAATCAGCGATTCAATGTATGGGCCGTTGAGCTGTGTGAATTGAGCACAGACCGGACATTGAAAGTCTTCATAGATATCGACAACAGGGACTCCAGTGAGTTCGCCATTAAAGACAACTCCATACCCGCGATCGGCTGAAACGTTCGCTGGGATGCTGGCTGAAGAATCGGTCTGTCGTGATAGAAGTGTCGGTACCAACATGATGAGGAGAACGCCTACGACGACTGCAATGACAAGATTGCGAGTGAAGTTATCTTTTCCTGGTTGTTTAGCCATTGTTGCTTTCTCCTAGTTGTGTCGCAGGCGCTGGTGATTTATCCAGGCCAAATTTAGTGTGTGGGAAGAGAGTTAAGTAAATTCCTAAGAGCGCTAAGCCTGTGTCGCGCAGCAGTGGAGTCAGATAATTGGCTTCACCTTCAGGAACTTGTCCCCCGCCACCAAAGCATCCGCAGTCGATAGAGAGCCCGCGCGCCCAGGCTTGGGAGATTGCAATCATGAAACCAATCATTAGGAGCGCACTCAACGCACCGCTAATGCGGACAGCTGCTCCGATAACCAGGAGAATTCCTACCGCTAATTCAAAGAATGGCACAAAGATTCCGAGGAAATTCGCCAGTGGAATCGGCAGCATCTCGTAGGCCCGTACGGCCATCTGCGATTTATCGAGCTCATCAAATTTGAGATAGCCAGCAGCAATCAGGGTTCCGCCAAGGATGAGTCGAGCAGCAAGCCCTAGCCATGGTTGAATTTTCTTCATCGTCCTTCTCGTACTCCCAAAGAAAGTTGTTGCGCTAACTCTTTCACAGATTTCAATCCCTCTGCCTCATTTGGAGCATCCTGCATCGCCTTAATAAATGCCGATCCCACAATGACTCCGTCTGCATATCCTGCAACGCCCTTGGCCTGCTCGCGAGTTGAAACGCCAAGGCCAACTGCAATCGGAAGATCTGTCGTCTCTCTAATACGCGCAACTAGGTCAGGCGCTCCTGATGAGACAGCGGTACGTGTACCGGTTACCCCCATGAGACTTGCCGCATAAACAAAGCCACCGCATCGCGATGTTACTTGTGGCAGACGTTGCGCAGATGTACTTGGCGCAACAACGTAAATTGGATTGATCTCGCTCTTCTCAACCGCTGACTTCCATCCAGCGGATTCTTCGATAGTCAGATCTGGAGTAATCACTCCTGATCCACCGTTTGCTGCAATCGATTGGGCGAACTTCTCGACTCCGTATTTTTCGATTGGATTCCAGTAAGTCATAACTACTGCAGGAACACCTGAATCGGTCGCAACTTTAAGTGCATCAAATACATCTGCCGCGTTTGTTCCCTGTGAAAGTGATTGGTCTGCAGCAGCCTGGATTGTTGGCCCATCCATCACCGGATCGCTATAAGGAAAGCCGATTTCAATGGCATCAACGCCACCTTCGATAAAGGCTTGGATTACTTTCTTGCAACCTTCAATAGTTGGAAATCCGGCAGGGATATATGCAATGAGGGCTGCTCTATTTTCAGAACGGACCTTCACAAAGAGATCATCAAGCGGTGTGGACATTTACAGCGGGATTCCAAAATACTGCGCCGCAGTCTGAACATCCTTATCGCCGCGTCCCGATAGATTAATGAGCAATATTGCATCAGGACCGAGCTCGTTACCTATCTGAAGTGCGCCAGCGAGAGCATGAGCAGTTTCGATAGCTGGAATGATTCCTTCAGTCTTACAAAGAAGTGCGAATGCATGCATCGCCTGCGCATCGGTAATCGCGCGATATTCAGCGCGACCAATGTCATGAAGGTAAGCATGTTCTGGACCTACACCTGGGTAATCAAGTCCAGCCGAGATTGAATGAGATTCAATTGTCTGACCATTTTCATCTTGAAGAACATAGGTGCGATTTCCGTGAAGCACGCCCGGGCTTCCACCGGTAATGGTTGCCGCATGTCTTCCAGTTTCAACGCCATCTCCTGCTGCTTCAAGTCCGATTAAACGAACTTCAGGATCGGAGATAAAGCGATGGAATATTCCGATGGCATTAGATCCTCCCCCGACACAGGCGAGAACTGCAGTTGGAAGTTTTCCAGTCAGCGCCAACACTTGTTCTCGAGATTCTTCACCGATGATTTTATGGAAGTCGCGCACCATGGAAGGAAATGGGTGCGGTCCGGCAACAGTGCCGAGCATGTAATGAGTGGTCTCAACATTGGTCACCCAATCGCGCATCGCCTCATTAATCGCATCCTTCAGAGTGCGTGAACCTGAAGTTACAGGAATTACTTCTGCGCCCAATAATTTCATGCGAGCTACGTTAAGCGCCTGGCGCTTTGTATCTTCTTCGCCCATATAAACAACGCATTCAAGTCCCATCAACGCCGCAGCAGTTGCTGATGCAACTCCATGTTGGCCAGCGCCAGTTTCGGCGATGATGCGCTTCTTGCCCATACGTTTTGTCAGGAGCGCTTGACCAAGAACGTTATTGATCTTGTGGCTGCCAGTGTGGTTGAGATCTTCGCGCTTCAAGAGAATGCGTGCACCGCCTGCATGTTCTGCAAAACGTTGCGCCTCTGTCAGAATGCTTGGACGACCTGTGTAGGTGCGATGCAGCTCTGCCAATTCTTCGATAAATGTGGGATCCGTCTGCGCCTTGATGCGCGCAGCATCGAGCTCTTCGAGGGCTCCAATCAACGCTTCTGGAACAAAGCGTCCGCCATATTGGCCAAAGTGGCCTGCAATCTCATCGAGAGTTGTCATAGCTGAAAGCCTACCCGTGACCTAGTAGTTCACGCATTGCAGAAATAGGGTCACCTGATTTCACGAGGGATTCACCGACAAGAATTGCAGTTGCCCCCGCCTTTTGCGCCTGAGCGACATCTGCGCGGGTTGAAATCCCTGATTCGGCAACTCGAATCACAGAGGATGGAATTGCTGGGATGAGCTCTTCAAATACTGATGCGCTGACTTCAAGCGTCTTAAGGTTTCGTGAGTTAACTCCCACAATGCGAGGTGAGATATCCATAGCGCTCTCTAACTCAGATTGCGTATGTACTTCAACAAGAGATGCCATACCAAGTTCGGTAGCTAGATCGTAGAAATCTTTCAGTTGGCTCTTGGAGAGCGCGGCCACAATCAATAAGACGATATCTGCGCCATGTGCGCGCGCTTCTAGAAATTGATACTCATCAACCATAAAATCTTTGCGCAGCACCGGTATTTCAATGCGAGATCGCACCGCATCTAGATCTGCCAGAGAGCCACCAAATCTGCGTTGTTCAGTCAGAACGCTGACAGCTGCAGCGCCAGCCTCTTGATACTTTTCTGCAAGGGCTGCCGGGTCTGTAATAGGTGCCAGGTTTCCTTTGGAAGGCGATGAGCGCTTTACCTCTGCGATTACATTCATCTCATTGCGCGATAGAAATGAGTGGGCATCAAGTGCGGGCGCTTGCGCATCAATGCGCTCATGCAGGGCTCCCATGGAGCCACGGCGCGCTGCTAAATCTTCACGTACACCTTCAATAATCGAGTCGAGGACGCTCACTTGGTCTCCTCAGTTGGATCAATACCTTTATCGAGCGCCGTCCAAGTATTAAGTTCGCGTGGAGCTCTCTCGTAGCGAGCAGAAAGTCGCAGACGTCGGCTTATTGAAATTGCGATGACCGCTACAAAGAAGAGTGAGATCGCTAGCTTCATGGTCGCTGCAATTCGTGTGCTGCGCTGATTGCGCCGAGAACAGCTGCTGCCTTATTGAGCGTCTCTTCATTTTCAGATGCTGGATCTGAATCAGCTACAAGTCCAGCCCCTGCTTGTACATAGGCAGTGCCGCCGTGAAGGAGCGCAGTTCGAATTGCAATACATGCATCGATATTGCCGGTGAAATCAAAGTATCCGATCGCACCGCCATACAACCCACGTCTTGTTGGTTCGAGCGATTCAATGATCTCCATAGCGCGTGGCTTGGGCGCTCCTGAAAGCGTTCCTGCTGGAAAGACTGAGAAGAGCGCATCAATAGGAGTTGAGGAAGGATCCAACTTTCCAATCACGGTCGAGACAATATGCATCACATGTGA
Organism: uncultured Candidatus Planktophila sp.; assembly: GCA_964610715.1. Taxonomy (GTDB): domain Bacteria; phylum Actinomycetota; class Actinomycetes; order Nanopelagicales; family Nanopelagicaceae; genus Planktophila. Next base: position 32,330 of record CAZSWE010000001.1, on the reverse strand, counting down.
GTAACGCTCGATATGCATAAAATCGATTACTTCTACTGAACCAGGTGCGCAGACGCGTCCTAAATCATTGCGGCCTAAATCAACTAACATCAAATGCTCAGCACGCTCCTTTGGATCTGCCAGCAGCTCTTCACCTAGGCGAATATCTTCTTCTACTGAGGCAGAACGTTTACGAGTGCCGGCAATTGGATGCACCATGACTTCATCGCCAGTGACTTTAACAAGTGCTTCTGGACTGGAACCGACAATCTCAACGCCATCTTCAAAGCGGAACAAGTACATATAAGGACTTGGATTATTAAGTCGCAACATTCGATAGACATCGAGGGCATCAGCGGCACATGGCATCGCAAATCTCTGCGACAAAACAATCTGAAAAGCTTCTCCTGCTCGGATTTCCTCTTTGGCTATCTCAACCTTTGCCATAAATTCGTCAGCAGTCATATTCCGAGAAAATTGAGGCGCCTTCTTCGAAGGAATAGTTGTGACATCTCCGGCGAGGGGTGCAAGAAGTTCTGCTTGCATCCGATCAAGGCGAGAGAGGGCATCTGCATAAGATTCATCGATGCGTTCGTCGGAACCGTCCCAATTGATTGCATTGGCAATCAGAGTGATTGTTCCTTCAGCGTGATCCATCACCGCCAAATCACTAGTTAACATAAAGGCGATTTCAGGAAGAGCAATATCTTTCTGGGCAAGCTCTGGAATCCGCTCCAAACTGCGGACGCAGTCGTAGCCCATATATCCAACTAAGCCACCGGTCAGAGTAGGAAGGCCGGCAATCTTTGGAGATTTCAAATGTGAAACAGATTTACGGAGCGCATCGAGTGGACTCATATCCACGGGTACGCCCGCTGGAGGCGTGCCTAACCAGAACGCTGCCCCATCTTTCTCGGTCAAAGTTGTCTGGCTATAAGCGCCGATAAATGAATAGCGTGACCAGACTCCCCCATGTTCTGCCGATTCCAGTAAGAAAGTTCCAGGAAGATTCTTCGCTAACTTCTTATAGACATTCAGCGGAGTTTCGCCATCGGCGAGGAGCTTTCGGTAGACCGGGATGACGTTATGGTTTTTGGCAAACTCACGGAATTCTTCGAGCTTCATCGCGCCAACTCAATATTTGTATGGAAGCAGGAGCGATCGCCGGTATGGCAGGCAGCACCGCTCTGTTCAACTTTAAGTAACAAGGCATCGCCATCGCAATCTAAAGAGATGGAGTGAACCATCTGCGTATTTCCCGAAGTGGCGCCCTTCTCCCAGAGTTCGCTACGACTACGCGACCAATAGGTGGCGCGTCCTGTCTGGATAGTCAACGCTAAAGATTGAGTATTCATATATGCCAACATCAAAACTTCACCGCTTGTGGCATCTTGGGCAATCGCTGGAATCAGAGTTGATGGATCTTTGAGCAGCGCAAGAATTGCTTCGGGAAGTTGGCCGCTCATAGACCCTATTCTGCCTTACGAAGCCTGCGCGTTGCGAACTGAATAACCCTGGCCTTGCAAGTACTTCTTCACATCAGGAATACGGTGAATCCCAAAGTGAAAGACGCTCGCTGCCAAGAGCGCATCTGCGCCGGCATCGAGGGCAGCAGAGAAATCTTCTAGCGTTCCTGCCCCACCACTTGCAATGAGTGGAACTCGCGAAACAGCACGTACAGCAGTGATCATTCCAATGTCATAGCCAGCGCGAGTTCCATCGGCATCCATTGAATTTAAGAGAATCTCACCAACACCCAGTGCACACGCTTTCTCAACCCAGGCAAGCGCATCTACTCCTGCGCTCTGTCGTCCACCATGTGTGGTTACTTCAAATCCTGATTCAGTACGTGCACGGCGCGCATCCACTGAGAGAACGAGAACTTGTGAACCAAAACGATCAGCGATTTCAGCGATTAACTCAGGTCGTGCCAGCGCTGCAGTATTAATGGAGACTTTATCTGCACCTGCACGCAGTAACTGATTGACATCTTCAACACTACGAATTCCCCCTCCCACAGTAAGAGGGATAAAGACTTGCTCTGCAGTTTTTCGAACTACATCAAGTGTTGTCTCTCTCCCTGCAGCACTTGCAGAGATATCGAGGAAGGTAAGTTCATCTGCGCCTTCACGTCCGTAGAGGGCCGCCATCTCAACAGGATCCCCGGCATCGCGGAGATCTGTGAAATTTACTCCCTTTACAACGCGACCATCTGTGACATCAAGACAGGGAATGATGCGGACGGAAAGGCTCATCGCTTCGTTAACTCCAGCGCCTCTTGGACAGTAAATGCTCCGGCATAGAGAGCCTTACCAACGATTGCACCTTCAACTCCGATGGCGTTAAGTGCCATGAGGGATTCGATATCGGCAAGAGATGAAATTCCACCCGATGCCACAACTGGCTTCTTGGTAACGGCACATACTTCTTGCAGAAGTTGCACATTCGGTCCTTGCAGAGTTCCATCTTTCGTTACATCTGTAACAACATAACGCGCGCATCCATCGCGCTCTAGGCGTTCGATAGTTTCAAAGAGATCTCCGCCCTCTTTCGTCCAACCTCGGGCAGCTAAGACATGTCCGCGAACATCAAGACCAACAGCGATGCGATCGCCAAACTCTTGAATAATCTTCGCAGTCCAATCGGGGTTCTCTAGCGCGGCAGTTCCTAGATTGATACGTGTGCATCCAGTTGCCAGAGCGCGACGCAGTGATTCATCATCGCGGATTCCGCCAGAGAGTTCGACTTTAATATCGAGCTTTCCTACAACTTCGGCTAAGAGAGCGCTATTTTCACCGCGACCGAAGGCGGCATCAAGGTCAACAAGGTGTAACCACTCAGCCCCTGCTGCTTGAAATTCGAGGGCAACTTCTAGCGGATTTCCATATGCGGTTTCAGCGGAGAGTTCGCCTTGCACTAGGCGTACAGCGCGGCCATCTTTCACATCGACGGCAGGAAGAAGTTCTAAGTAACTCATAGCGTTTGTACCCAATTCTTAATCAAGTGTAAGCCGGCATCTCCAGATTTTTCAGGATGAAATTGCGTCGCAGCGATTGCACCATCTTCGACTGCAGCTAAGAAATCCTCGCCATAGTTCGAAAGCGTTGAGATAGCGCCAACAGAATTCTTTACAGCGTATGAATGCACAAAGTAGAAAGATTCTTCTTCAACGCCCTTGAAAAGTTGCGAGCCTGCTCCGGCCTTCACAGTGTTCCAGCCCATATGCGGCAATATCGGTGCCTCTAATTTTTCAACTGTAGCGTTCCAGATCCCGACTCCTGGATGAGTGCCATGTTCGACGCCTTGCGAAAAGAGAATCTGCATTCCGACACATATTCCAAGCGTGGGACGAGCGGCGGCGATTCTTGCGCGCACAATCTGATCTCCGCGCACTGCGATCAGCCCTTCCATACAAGCGGCAAAGGCACCAACACCTGGTACTACTAAGCCATCAGCATTGAGCGCAACTTCATAGTCTGATGTGATGACAACTTCACGCCCCGAGGTTTCAAAGGCCCGTTGGGCCGACCTTAGATTTCCAGAACCGTAATCAAGAATTGCAATCACGAACGTTAGAGAGAGCCCTTGGTGGAAGGAATTCCTGTAACACGGCTATCTAACGCAACGGCATCGCGTAGCGCGCGTGCGACTGCTTTAAATTGCGCTTCAAAGACGTGGTGGGCATTGCGACCTTCAAGTACGCGCACATGGAGTGCGATACGGGCTTCAGCGACAATAGATTCCCAGATATGTTTTCCAAGAGTTGTATCGAAGGTACCGATCAGTTCGACAATCTCTGGTTGACGATGGACTAAGTATGGTCGCCCTGATAAATCAACAGCTGCCTGTACTAACACCTCATCAAGAGGAACCATCGCATCACCGAAGCGGCGAATACCAGCTTTATCTCCAAGCGCTTCGCGGAGAGCTTGTCCAAAGGCGAGCGAGGTATCTTCGACAGTATGGTGTGAATCAACATCAACATCACCTGTTGTCTTAATGGTGAGATTAAAGCCTGAGTGCTTTCCTAGCTGGCTCATCATGTGATCGAAGAAAGGAACTCCAGTTTCGACCGAGATTTCACCGGTGCCATCTAAGTTCAGTTCTACAAGAACGCTAGATTCTTTCGTTGTCCGTTCAACGCGTGCTGTTCTGCTCATTTTTCTCCCAGGCAAGCCGATAGTGAGTCGATAAATTTCTTGTTCTCGGCTTCGTTGCCAATGGTCACTCGCAAGTAGCCCAATAATCCCACATCTCTGATGAGAACTCCTCTTTCGAGCATCTCTTTCCAGAGTTGCGCTGCCGGCTTAGCAAAACCACCAAAGAGGATGAAGTTGGCATCACTCGGCACAACGGTGAGTCCAAGCGCCACGATCTCTTGCGCTAACTTCTCGCGGTCTGCGCGCAGACGTGCAACGTTGGCTAGCAGCTCTTCTTGATAATCCAGCGCTACTTCTCCGGCAGCTTGTGTCAATGCGCTGAGGTGGTACGGAAGGCGGACTAAATACATCGCATCAATGACAGCCTTATCTGCCACCAAATAACCTAAACGAACTCCAGCGAAGGCAAAGGCCTTGCTCATTGTTCGAATGACAACTACATGTGGATACTTTTCAATCAAAGTTGCCGCTGAAATTTCTTCAGAGAACTCGGCATATGCCTCATCGATGACCAATAACCCTGGCGTGGCCTTAGCTAACTTCTCAATCTCATTAATCGAAAGCGATGAACCCGTTGGATTATTGGGAGTAGTGATAAAGGTAAGGGCTGGTTTCTCGCGTTGAATCTGTGCCAGGGCAGAGTCGTAATCCAAGGTGAAATCTTCGCGGCGAGAACCATTGATCCAAGAAACACCTATCACCTTCGCAATCAAGGGATGCATTGAATAAGACGGTGTGAAACCGAGAGCGCTACCGCTACCGAAGGCCATGAAGAGAGATTGAATGATTTCATTGCTGCCATTAGCAGCCCAGATGTTCTCTTCGGTCAACTTCGTCGCAGAGAGCGAGTTGATGAATTGCGCCAACTTGCTTCGCAGAACTGTGGCGTCGCGATCGGGATAGCGATTAAGGTTCTTCGCAGTATCCAAAACTCTTGCAGCGATTGCTGCAGAGAGCTGTTGCGAAAGCGGATAAGGATTCTCATTTGTATTCATCACAGCGTCAGCTGGAACTTGCGGTGCACCATAAGCAGAGAGCTCGCGTAGGTCTTGGCGCAGGGGCAACCAGGTTGGCCACTGGTTCATAGATTTTCCAATCGCGCAGTCATAGCTTCACCGTGAGCGGGGAGATCTTCAGAGTTGGCCAAGGTAACAACAGTCTCGAGGATCTCAGTAAATGCATCTTTGTTGTATTCGATGAAATGCAATCCTCGTAAGAAAGTTTGCACAGAAAGACCGCTGCTGTGGCATGCGCAACCACCTGTTGGTAGAACGTGATTTGAGCCAGCTGAGTAATCACCCAGCGATACTGGAGAGAAACGTCCAATAAATACTGCGCCGGCATTACGAATCTTCTTCGCATCCAGCGCTGATTGTGAAGTCTGAATCTCAAGGTGTTCAGCGGCATATGCGTTGACAACATCAAGACCCTGCTCAATGGAGTCAACAAGTGCAATCGCAGATTGAATACCAGAGAGAGCGGTGCGAATTCTTTCGGAGTGCTTCGTTGCAGCAACTCTCTTCTCAAGCTCAGCTTCGACCTCACTGGCCAGCCTCGTTGATGTTGTGACGAGCACAGCTGCAGCAATGACATCGTGCTCTGCTTGGCTGATTAAATCGGTAGCAACATCGGCGGCAATGGCTGTGTCATCGGCGAGAATTGCAATCTCTGTAGGCCCAGCCTCAGAGTCGATTCCGATAATTCCGCGTAGAGCTCGCTTAGCAGCGGCCACATAGATATTGCCTGGGCCAGTTACCAAATCGCACTTGGCGCAGAGATCTTTCATACCGTAAGCAAAGAGTGCAATTGCTTGCGCTCCCCCAACGGCATACACCTCTGTAATTCCTAAAAGTGCGCAAGTTGCCAAAATAGTTGGGTGTGGCAGCCCGGCAAACTCTTTCTGAGGAGGAGAAGCAACTGCGATGCTACTTACCTGTGCAATCTGTGCGGGTATCACATTCATCATCACGCTACTTGGATAGACCGCGCGTCCTCCAGGAACATAGAGACCCACGCGATCTACTGGCACCCAACGTTCAGTGACAGTTCCACCGTCAACAACTTTTGTGGTGGTTTCGCTGCGGCGCTGATCTTCATGAACCTTACGAATTCTTAGCGCTGACTTTTCAAGCGCTGCTCTAATCTTTGGATCAAGGTTGCGCAGCGCCTCATCAAGTGCGCTCTGCGGAACACGAATCGATTCAGGAGTTGTGCCATCAAACTCTTCTGCCAGCGCGATTAAATCTGCCTCAGTACCTGCTTTGACTCGTTGCAAAATTGGAGCGATCGCCACCATCGCAGAAGCCACATCAAGGGTGGCGCGCGGAAGCAGCTCTTGATAACCAGCTTTATCAAGGGGTTTGCCTCGCAGATCAACGGTACGAATCACAAGCGCATTCTACTTTGGACAGCGATTGCCGTGAGACCTGATTTTTTTGAGTTACCGCTGAGTTAGATACGCCCCATTTAGATACGTATGAGGCAGTCAGGGCCCAAGATCGCCTTGAGATCTGCGCTCAAACTCGGTGATGATGTCACAAGTGCATCAATCTTTAACGTCGTTGATTTCTGCTGATCAATGACTTGAAGATGCACTTCGCGCTTGCCCGGATGTGAACGGAGAATCTCTTTCATTCGCTCAACTACCGGTGGAGTCACTTGATTCGCAGGAAGTGAGATAAGAAGAGGCCCAGTTGGTGTTGCGCTGATATCTGGCATCTTCATCTCGAGGGCGGTAAAGCGAACTTGTTCATCTGTTCGCGAGAAGCGTCCTCGTACAACGACCACGCGATCTTCGGTGAGTGAGAGGGCATATTGATTGTAGGTATTGGAGAAGAAGAGAACTTCAATCGCACCTTCGAGGTCTTCTACATTGACGACCGCCCACGAGGCGCCTTGGCGAGAAACTTTTCTTTGGATTCCGGTGATTAGTCCGCCGATAGTGACAACGCCATCTTGTGGACCATCTTCGAGTAGTTCTGAGATAGACATATCTGTGTGAGAGCGCAACACATGCTCAACGCCTAAGAGCGGGTGATCTGAGACGTAGAGTCCGAGCATCTCGCGTTCAAAGGTAAGTAGAGTTGATTTATCCCACTCGGTATTTGGAATCTCGATATCGAGTCCGGCAACTTGCGAAATAGTGTCGCCACCGAAGAGATCGAATTGGCCAATTGCCTCGGCGCGCTTGGTCTCAATGACAGAGTCAATCGCCTCGAGGTGGATTGCCATCAAGCCCTTGCGTGGATGAGAGAGCGAATCAAATGCTCCAGCCTTTACCAACGATTCGATCGTCTTCTTATTGCAGACATTGGCATCAACTTTGGCTAAGAAATCTCCAAATGAGGCAAATGATCCCTTGCTCGCTCGCGCTGCCTTGATAGATGCAACTACGCCTTCTCCAACGTTTCGAATAGCAGCTAAACCAAAGCGAATATCAACTCCGCGAGGTGTGTATTCAGCATCAGATTCATTGACATCAGGTGGCAAGACCTTGATTCCCATGCGACGACATTCAGATAGGTAGAGCGCAGATTTATCTTTATCATCGCGCACACTTGTTAAGAGCGCTGCCATGTATTCAGTTGGGTAATTTGCCTTGAGGTAGGCGGTCCAAAATGAGACAACGCCGTAACCCGCGCTATGTGCTCGGTTAAATGCGTAATCAGAAAATGGAATCAGAACTTCCCAGAGACGCTTAATGGCAGCGACAGAGAAACCATTCTCCTTCATGCCCGCTTCGAATGGGATGTACTCCTTATCGAGAATCTCCTTATTCTTCTTTCCCATCGCTTTACGGAGTAGATCCGCGCGCCCCAAGGTAAAGCCTGCAACCTTCTGCGCAATCGCCATTACCTGCTCTTGATAAACAATTAGGCCGTAGGTATCGCCGAGAATTTCATTGAGCGGTTCAGATAATTCTGGGTGGATTGGTTCAACTGGCTTTCGCCCATTCTTACGATCGGCGTAGTTGTTATGTGCATTCTCGCCCATAGGACCAGGGCGATAGAGCGCAATCACTGCAGAGATATCGGCAAAAGAATCTGGAGCCATGCTGCGTAGAAGTGCGCGCATTGGTCCGCCATCGAGCTGGAAGACGCCGAGAGTGTCACCACGCGATAGCAATTCAAAAGTTTTCTGATCGCGCAATGGCAGATCTTCAAGTACTACATCTATTCCTTGATTTGCTTTGATATTCAGTAAGGCATCATCGAGAACAGAGAGGTTACGCAGCCCCAAGAAGTCCATCTTAAGTAGGCCCGTTGATTCGCAGGCGCCCATATCGAATTGAGTAATGATTGCGCCATCTGCTTCACGACGGTGGATAGGAATTACATCAAGGAGCGGCTCACGAGAAAGAATCACACCTGCCGCATGGACTCCCCATTGACGTTTAAGTCCTTCCAAACCCTTTGCTAAATCAACTACCCGCTTAGAATCAGGGTCGCTCTCGTAGAGCTGTCTGAATTCGCCAGCCTCGCCATAACGTGAATCTTTCGAATCAAAGATTCCTGAAAGGGTGATGTCTTTACCCATGACTGAAGGTGGAAGCGCTTTGGTGAGTTTCTCACCGATTGCATATGGGTAACCAAGAACGCGTGTGGAATCTTTAAGAGACTGCTTCGATTTGATTGTTCCGTAAGTGATGATCTGCGCTACTCGATCTTCGCCATACTTTTCGGTGGCATAACGAATCATTTCGGAGCGACGACGTTCATCAAAGTCAAGATCGATATCGGGCATTGAGATACGTTCTGGATTGAGGAAGCGCTCAAATAAAAGGCCGTGTTCGATGGGATCAAGCCCTGTGATTCCTAGTGAGTATGCAACGAGTGAACCCGCAGCAGAGCCTCGTCCTGGTCCAACTCGAATTCCAACTGTCTTCGCATGTCCTACTAGGTCGGCAACGACGAGGAAGTAACCAGGAAATCCCATATTGGCCATGACATCGAGTTCGTAATTAATACGTGTGCGATATTCCTCGGTAGCGCGATCGCCCATCTTTTCAAGGAGCCCTCTTACAGATTCCTTGCGCAGCCACGAATCTTCAGTTTCACCTTGTGGCACAGGGAAGGCAGGGAGCAAATTTTCATTTTCGCGGAGCTTGACGTTACAACGCTCTGCAATCAGAAGAGTGTTATCGCAACTTTCAGGGATCTCCTTAAAGAGCTCACGCATTTGCGCTGGAGTCTTGAGATAGAACTCATCGTTATCGAACTTAAATCTCTTTGGGTCGGCGAGAGTTGTACCTGATTGCACGCAGAGCAGCGCCGCATGGGCTGCTGCGTCTTCATGGCGCGTGTAGTGCAGATCATTTGTAGCAAGGAGTGGAAGCTTCAACTCTTTACCTAGTTTTAGAAGATCTGCCTTTACGCGATTTTCGACATCGATGTCGTGGTCCATGATTTCAAGGAAGAAGTTATGAGCGCCGAAGATATCTCGGTAATCGCTGGCAGCGCGGAGCGCCTCACGATAATTTCCCATACGGAGTCGAGTTTGGATTTCTCCACCTGGGCAGCCGGTCGTTGCAATCAGCCCATCGGCATGACGAGAAATTAACTCACGATCCATGCGTGGCTTGTAGTAATAACCTTCAAGGGAGGCGAGCGAAGAAAGTCTAAAGAGGTTAGCGAGTCCTTGATTGTTCTCGGCAAGAATTGTCATGTGGGTATATGCGCCACCACCTGAAACATCATCTTCGCCGCCATCGGCCCACTGCACGCGCTTCTTATCGAAGCGAGATTCAGGGGCGACATAGGCTTCAATACCGATGATTGGTTTAACGCCAGCTTTAGTTGCTTGCTTATAGAAATCAAATGCCCCGAAGACATTGCCGTGATCTGTCATTGCAATCGCGGGCATTTCTAGTCGAGCTACTTCATTGACTAGATCTCCGACGCGCGCGGCACCATCGAGCATCGAGTACTCGGTATGCACATGTAAATGTACAAACGAGTCGTTCGTCGATGCCCGTGAAGCTGAAAAATCTTCAGATGACATGGTGGCGCAACATTAGCGCCTAAGGGAGAACTGCCTCGGATAGCAACGCCAGAGAAGCCTGAAGGTCAGGTGGATATGGAGCGCTGAGAACTAAGGGAAGTGCGCTGACTGGATGGTTAAATCGCAGTTCCAGGGCATGTAGCCAAGGGCGAGACATTCCCATTTTCTTTCCTAGTACGGGATCGGCGCCGTAAGTGGTGTCACCAACAAGTGGATGTCCTAAAGCTGAGAAGTGAACGCGAATCTGATGAGTGCGACCAGTTTCAAGTTCTACCTTTACGAGAGATACAGAGCGGTAATACTCAATGACTTCATAATGAGTGATGCTCTCTTTACCGGTAGCAACAACGGCGAAGCGATGGTCCTCTTTTGGATGTCGGTCGATAGGAGCATCAATTGTTCCGCTCGCTGGATCCATATGTCCTTGCACAAGTGCGTGATAGGTCTTATCTATCTCGTGGTTGCGAAACATATCTTTTAGCTTCAAATAGGCCTTATCTGTCTTGGCCACAACCATAAGCCCTGAGGTACCAACATCGAGGCGGTGGACAATGCCCGCGCGTTCTGCTGGGCCTGAAGTTGTGATTGTGTAACCCGCTGCCATCAGAGCACCAACAACGGTTGGTCCCATCCATCCTGGACTTGGGTGAGCGGCGCACCCGACTGGCTTATCGATGACGACGATATCGTCATCATTAAAGATCACAGTGAGGCCCTCTAGTGGCGTAAGTGGAATTGGATCCTGGTTCTTCTGCGCAGGCATCAATACTTCAATCAATTGACCTGCTGCGACGCGATCAGACTTCTGCATCGCTTGATTACTGGTTGTGATATCACCATCTTCTAAGAGTTTGACGATGGCTGTGCGAGAAAGACCCAATACTCGAGTCAGCGCGCTATCAATACGCTCGCCAGCTACACCTTCTGGAACGGTAAGTGTGCGCAATTCTCTTGTCATGAGTCCCTACTGTACCTGTGTAATAGGAGGGACATTTCGCATCGTTTGAATGAAAGCCAGAAGCGCAGCGGTAGATATTGCAATATCGGCGATATTAAAGACTGGCCAATTCGGTATTTGAATCCAATCAACCACATGTCCAAGAAAGAATCCAGGCTCACGGAACATGCGATCTGTCAGATTTCCGAGTACTCCCCCAAGAAGTAACCCTGCGCAGGTCAACCAACCACGAGATGTAATGCGCGCTGCATATCTGACGATTGTTGCGATGACAGCAACTGCAAGGAAAGAAAAGATAATTGTGAATCCACTGGCGAGGCTAAATGCTGCTCCTGAATTCTTGAGCAAGGTGAATTGCAAGAGAGTACCTATTATCGGCTGTGGATCAGATGAGAAATTCGAGAGCGCCCAAGTTTTAGTTACGTAATCAAAGAGCCAGATAGTCCAGGCAGTCAGCCAGATAGTGCGAGTCTTGCCAGGGCTAAACTGGGGGCGCACCTTAGCGCCGCTCTTCCTTCTGCTTACAAATCATGCAGAGCGTTGCACGTGGAAATACCTGCAGACGAGCTTTGCCAATTGGTGAACCACATTCTTCGCACATGCCATAAGTCTTGGCATCAATGCGAGCGAGTGCACGTTCAGTTTGCAGAACCATATCTCGCGCATTAATCACAAGTGACATCTCATGTTCGCGCTCGAATGTTTTTGTTCCAGAGTCGGCTTGATCATCGCCAGCACCTTCGCCTGAATCTGCGATGAGATCATTCATCTCGGCTTCAACGTTGGCAAGTTCGATGCGAAGGCGATCAAGATCAGTTGCAATCTCTGCGCGAATCGCTTTCAACTCGGCTGCAGACCATGGCGCTTCATCACTTGACGCCGTTACTGGAGTTGGAGCAGCCTTAATTGGCTTAAGGGGTGCAACCTTCTTGCCGCTCTTTACTGGGCGAGGTGGAGGCGGCATTACCAATCGACGTTCTTCAACGACGGGGGCTGCAGTAGGTGCAACCACGGTTGCTACCGAAACTGTCTGAGATTTTTCATCAACGGTAAGTGTTGTCTTGCCGACCTTGGAAGGAAATGGTCGTCCGGGAGCCTTCTTTACTGGAATGGATTTCTTTGCCGGTGACTTCTTGGCAACTTTCTTAGCAGCTGCTTTTTTAGCAGGGGCTTTCTTAGCGACCTTCTTAGCTGGAGCCTTCTTTGCAACTTTCTTCGCTGCAGACTTTTTGGCAGGAGCCTTCTTCGCAGCCGCTTTCTTCGCTGCTTTCTTGACTACCTTTTTTCCTGGCACGCCGCGCACCTTATGCGTTTTTCCTCTCGTAACCAACTTAGCCACGCATGGTTTAGACTTAGCCACGCAGGACCGAGCAAGAAAAGTGCGTTGATGAGGCCATCACCTTCGGAGCACGTCAGAAGATCCGCAGACGCGGGGTAGAACTGGCCAAAAGCTTGGAGAATATAAGTGGCTCCGACGCACATCTCGTGCCAGGTGCAAGGCGGGTGGTACCGCGAACTCACATGTGAGTTCGTCCCTCCAAGTTCTTTTGATGCTTGGGGGATTTTTTATGCCATCACCATTTCGCGCCATTAGCGCACAGATCGACCTGCCCGCGATGGAGCGATCAATCCTAGATTTTTGGCGTGAGAATCAAATCTTTGAAGAGAGTACACAATCACGTGCTGCCGGAATTCCCTGGACTTTTTACGAAGGCCCTCCAACAGCTAACGGTATGCCGGGTACTCACCATATTGAAGCGCGTGTATTTAAAGATGTCTTTCCGCGCTATCAAACGATGAAGGGTAAGTACGTCACTCGTAAAGCCGGCTGGGATTGCCACGGTCTACCAGTTGAGATTGCAGTTGAGAAAGAGTTGGGATTTGCAGGTAAGGGCGATATCGAAAAATATGGAATCGCAGCCTTTAACGATAAATGTCGTGAATCAGTTACCCGACATGTAGATGCCTTCACCGCCATGACTGAGCGAATGGGTTTCTGGGTTGATTTTGATCAGGCTTACTGGACGATGGCCCCTGAATATGTTGAGAGCGTTTGGTGGAGCCTTAAAGAGATTTGGAAGAAAGGGTTACTAGTTCAAGACCATCGCGTTGCACCATATTGCCCGCGTTGTGGAACTGGGTTATCCGATCACGAATTAGCACAAGGGTACGAGACTGTTGTTGATCCATCTGTCTATGTCCGCTTTCCCATTACATCAGGTGAGTTCGCCGAAATGGGTGCCTCCCTTCTCGTTTGGACAACAACTCCCTGGACGCTAGTTTCCAATACAGCAATCGCCGCCCATCCAGATGTTGATTACGTAGTCGTGAAGACTGTCGTCGACGATAGCTCTGAAGTTCTTGTGGTGGCAGAACCACTTCTCTCCGCTGTGGCAGGAGAACACACGATTCTCAAGACTCTCAAAGGTAGCGAGTTAGAGCGCACTACTTATAAGCGTCCATTTGATTACATCGAGATTCCAGATTCGCACTTTGTTGTACTTGCAACATATGTGACCACTGAAGATGGAACAGGTTTGGTCCACCAATCCCCCGCATTCGGCGCTGACGATTTACAGGTCTGTCGCGCATATGGCTTACCTGTCGTCAATCCAATCGCTCCCGATGGAAAATTCTTGGCAGATGTACCAGTAGTTGGTGGAATCTTCTTTAAAGATGCCGATAAACCACTTGTGAAAGAGCTCAAGGCATCAGGTGCGCTGTATAAGCATGTTCCCTATGAGCACCCATATCCACATTGCTGGAGATGCCACACAGCGCTGATCTATTACGCACAACCATCTTGGTATATCCGAACTACATCAATCAAGGATGAACTCATCCGCGAAAATCAAGCAACTGATTGGCACCCTGAAACAATCAAAACAGGACGTTATGGCGATTGGCTCAATAACAATATCGACTGGGCGCTATCGCGCAATAGATTCTGGGGAACACCACTACCAATCTGGCGTTGCGAGAATAAACATGAAGTCTGCGTTGATTCACTTAAAGAGCTAGGGGCTCTTGCTGGCCAAGAGTTAAGTAACCTTGATCCACATCGCCCATTTGTCGATGACGTCACCTTTGCCTGCGCAGAGTGCTCACAAACAATGGTGCGCGTTCCTGAAGTGATTGACTGCTGGTATGACTCAGGTGCGATGCCTTTCGCGCAATGGGGCTATCCGCATAAACCAGGTTCGGTTGAAAAATTTAAGGCTGCCTACCCTGCTGACTTTATCTGCGAGGCTATTGATCAGACCCGCGGTTGGTTTTACACCCTGATGACTATTGGAACTCTCGTCTTTGATAAGAGTTCATATAAGAGCGTTCTCTGTCTCGGGCATATCCTCGATAAAGATGGTCGCAAAATGAGTAAGCACCTAGGCAATGTTCTTGAGCCAATGTCGCTGATGGATCAACATGGCGCTGATGCAGTCCGTTGGTACATGTTGGCTGCGGGTTCGCCTTGGTCTGCCCGCCGCGTTGGCCATGATGCAATCTCTGATGTTGTCCGAAAGACTTTACTTACCTATTGGAACACCATCTCTTTCCATGCGCTCTATGCAGAGGCCTCAGAGTTCGATTTGTCGCAGAGCCCAGCAATCGCCGATCGCACAATTATGGATCGCTGGATTTTGAGCGAGCTTAACTCTCTAATCACTACAGTCGATCAGGCTTATGCGGACTTTGACTCACAGACTGCAGGGAGAGAGTTAGCTAAATTTATTGATGATCTCTCTAACTGGTATGTACGCAGATCTCGTCGCCGCTTCTGGGATGCAGATGCAGCAGCCTTGGCTACCTTGCATGAATGTCTCGTAACCTTGACACAGCTACTTGCACCGATGGTTCCCTTTATTGCAGAACATACCTGGCAGGTCTTGGTACGTCCGGCAGATAAGCAGGCAACAGCATCAGTTCATCTGACTGATTTCCCAGTTGCCAATAGCGCACTCATTGATCCAACGCTGAATAAGCAGGTAGCAATGACCCGTCGCGTTGTTGAGTTAGGAAGAGCTGCTCGCGCAGAATCTGCCATCAAGATTCGCCAGCCGCTACAACGTGCTCTGATTTCAGCTCAAGGTTGGTCACAGTTACCCGAAGATATGAAGGCGCAGATTTCTGATGAGCTCAACGTCGCTGATTTGCAAGATATTGCAAGCGCAGATGGTGATCTTGTTGATGTCTCCGTGAAGGCTAACTTCAAATCACTCGGCGCAAAATATGGAAAGGCTGTTCAGGATGTTGCAAAGCTGATTGCAGCAGCTGAACCAACAGCGCTTGTGAAGGGGTTGCGCGCTAGCGGTACTGCCACTTTGGGCGCTTTTGAAATCGAGCTAGATGATCTCGTCGTCACGGAAGTTCCTAAGTCAGGTTGGATGGTTGCCAGCCACGACGGTGAGAGCGTGGCTCTTGATTTAGCTCTGACTCCAGAACTTATCGCGGCAGGAAATATCCGCGAAGTCATACGCTTAATTCAAGAGCGACGTAAGAGCGATGGCTTTGAGATTTCAGACCGAATTCATGTGCGTTGGAACGCACCTTCTGAGTTGCAGGAGACCATCCGTAGCGCAGCTGCGCACATCTCAGATGAGGTACTTGCTATCTCTTTCGAGTACGACATCACTGTGGCACAAGAAGATAACGAATTTAGCGTTGGTGTATCTCTAAAGAAGTAAGTTAGAGGACGATGCGGATTGCAGCTTGAGCAATATTTGCGGCAATCAAGAGAACGATAAATGAGAGATCTAGCGCAACGCCACCAATACGTAGGGGTGGTACAAAGCGCTGAACGTATCTCATTGGTCGATCAGTGATTGAGTAGACAATTTCAAAGATGGCGAGCAGGAATGAATTTGGGCGCCAGTTGCGGGCAAACATTCGCACATAGTCGATGATGATGCGAGCAAAGAGCGCGAGTTTGAAGAGTCCAATAAGTTGGACGAGGACTGATTCAAGCATTTAAATAATCAGCTCTGATTAAAGAAAGATGCTTGAGCAGCGGTCTTATCTTCATTGCTTACATTTACATTAGCTGGCGAGAGTAAAAAGACCTTGAGGCTGATACGTTCGATACGTCCATGTAGACCAAATACAAGTCCACTTGAGAAGTCAACGAGGCGCTTACGCTCTCCTTCTTCCATATCATCAAGGTTAATGATGACTGGATTGCCTTCACGGTAGTACTCGCCAACTTTGCGCGCTTCGGAGTAAGAACGCGGCTGCAAGGTGATGATGTTGTAAGAAGATGAATCTTCGATAAGTGCAGGTTGTGTTGAGGCAGCTGTTACTGGCGTTGAATGTGAACCGAGAACGGTTACTCCAGTGCGATCACGAGTAGGGCGCGCGACTGCAGTACGTGCTGGCGCTTGCGCCGCTGCGGTCTCTTCATCGGTATCGACGAGGCCCAAGAAGCCCATCATTTTATTGAGTGCTGACATAAGGAATAGGTTACTAGCGGTAGGTACGTGAGCCGAGGATTGAACTACCTACCCGAATATGTGTCGCACCATGGTCGATAGCCACTTCAAAGTCTCCTGACATTCCCGTCGAGAGCGATTGTGCATTGGGAAAATCTCTAAGGAAACGTTGATGGACGCTATAAATCTGCGAAAAAGCATCGGCAGCAATGGCGCTGACAGGTGGGACGCACATCAATCCTGCAAGTGTGAGATTGGGCGTAGCAACTACGACCTCAGCCAGAGCAGCTAACTCTGACTCAACTACTCCCCCTCTTTCTGGGTCGCCATCGAGTGAGAGTTGTAGAAAAACATCGATTGGCCGGACCGCTCGCTGACCTATTTTGAGTGCGTGCTCAGTGCTATCAAGTGAGTGAATCACATCAGCCCACTGCACAATATCTTTTATCTTTCGACTCTGAATTCCACCTTGAAAATGCCAGGTGGCTGGAACTGCTACAGCTTTAACTTCACCCTCTTCAGTTCTATTCTCACCGAAATTTTCAACGCCCAACTCTTTCAAGACTTGTACATCACTGACTGGATAGGTCTTCGTTACGACAATAAGAGTGACATCGGATCTAGTGATGCGCTCTTGAACTGAAGCCAAGTTGGCAGCAAGTTCTTCGCGGCGGTTCATAGCCACACAATCCCAGCTTGTCGCCCGGTAACGCCATCTCGGCGATAAGAAAAAAGCGCAGGGTCTTCAACTGTGCACCCTCTATCAAAGGAGATAGAGACGCCTTCAGCGAGTAGAACTTTTTCTAAGGCGGCCGGAAGGTCGAGAGAAGGCGTCCCCGTTAGAGTCGTCGCAGCCGCCGCAGGATGTACTGCCGTTACTTCATCAAAAATCTCTTGTGAGACTTCGTAGCAGCGACCACAGATGGATGGCCCGATTACGGCAGAAATTTGAGTTGAACCAATCTCGCGCATTGCTGCAATTGCGCCCAGTGCCACCGAGTTCATCAAACCTTTGCGTCCTACATGTACTGCAGCCACGGCAACTTTGGAGGTAAGAAGGAGCGGGATGCAATCCGCGACCATGACAGCGAGTGCGACTCCGGGAATACCGGTCACCAACGCATCTGCTGTTGGGGGCTCATCTGAAACTGCCTCAACAATGACAACACGATTTCCGTGAACTTGATCCATGTATTGATGTTCACCAATTTCTTGGCCGAGAACTCTTCTATTTTCAAGCACTAACGCCGGTTCATCTCCGACATGAAGAGCTAGGTTGAGAGACGAAAACGCACCGGTGCTAACTCCACCGGTGCGATTGGTAAATCGATACCCCATTTACTTCATAAAGTCTGGAACATCAATTTCATCTTCTGACACCAAATCTTCAAAGGTCACGCGCTTGCGTGGAGCGCTTGAATCAAGATCAAGGGCTACAGAGAGTGGGTCATTAGCTGGAATTGGATTAGCGATGCCACCTAGCGTGCTGGCATTAATAACTGGCATATCAACCTTCTTAGGTTCTCCACCTGCAAAGCCAGCTGCGATCACGGTGATACGAACTTCATCGCCAAGAGCATCATCGATAGTTGTACCGAAGATGATGCGAGCATCAGGGTGAGCAGCCGCCTGGACTAGCTCACAGGCTTCGTTAATTTCAAAGAGTCCAAGATCTGAACCTCCTGCAACAGAGAGAAGAACTCCCATAGCTCCATCGATAGATGCTTCAAGGAGTGGGCTAGAGATTGCTAGCTCTGCAGCTCGTGTTGCGCGATTTTCTCCTCGTGCAGAACCAATTCCCATCAGAGCAGAACCTGCATCTGTCATGACAGTCTTTACATCGGCAAAGTCGAGATTGATAAGTCCTGGTTGCGTAATAATTTCGGTAATACCTTGAACGCCTGACAAGAGAACTTGATCCGCACTCTTAAATGCATCAACTGCAGTAATTGCGCGATCTGAGATTGCAAGGAGTCGATCATTTGGAATAACAATAAGTGTGTCAACCTGCTCGCGAAGAAGTTCGATTCCTTCATCTGCTTGACGAGTACGAATCTTGCCTTCGAAAGAGAATGGTTTAGTGACAACGCCGATAGTAAGTGCACCAAGATCACGTGCAATCTTTGCAACGATTGGAGCGCCACCTGTACCAGTGCCGCCACCTTCTCCTGCAGTTACAAAGACCATATCTGCGCCACGAAGAATTTCTTCAATCTCTTCGGTGTGATCGATAGCAGCTTGTCTTCCCTTTTCAGGAGCAGCGCCTGCACCTAAACCTTTTGTAGATGCGCGACCAATATCTAATTTCACATCTGCATCACTCATCAATAAGTGTTGTGCATCTGTATTGATAGCGATGAACTCAACGCCCTTGAGACCGACGTCAATCATGCGATTGATTGCATTTACTCCGCCGCCGCCGATTCCAACAACCTTGATGACAGCTAAGTAATTCTGTGGTGCAGCCACGTGAGTCCCCCTTTAGAACTGTAAACCTCAACTTGAGAATTACATTTCTACTCTCTCTAATGGCGGCAACGTATGCGTATTAGTGGCGGTAATCAAAGACCGCCACGAACTAATTTTTTATCGTTACCAGAGCTATTTGACGAGTGGTGCATGTGGTGCGCTGACATCAATGCGTCGAATATTTTTATTTTCAGGTAGCGCTAAAAGTGCATCAATTACTTGTGATTTCAATTCATTCTCTTTATTTGGTCCCCAGAGGATCTGCAACTGCCTCTGCTCACGCAGAACTTTCAACGAGAAGTTCGATTCGTTGTAGGCAGCAAGGCTAAGAACATCTGCTCTGATTGACTCTGGAAGGTTTTGAAAGAGATCAATGGCAACCAGCCCTAATTCTGGGGTCGAGGCTGAGACCCGAGGTAGCTCGGCTCCGTTAAAGCCGGGCAGTACGAAGACCTTTCCAGATGCATCCAAGACCTGGTTATTGAAGTAGGCCGTTGGTGTTCGAGGCGTGATGACAACCAATACTTCGCCGGTAATCCAATTGCGAGATATCTCTGCACTTTCAACCCAATCAATATCTGAAATTCGATGAGAAATGGCACGAGGTTCAACGCGAGCCAACTTATCTCCAGTACGTAGATCGGCCACCTTCGAAATAGTCTCTTTACTTGCAGCAGTCGGAGCGCCTTCGATTGCGATAGATGAAACGGTAAAGATATTTGACCATGCCAGCAGATAGGTAAGGCCCGCGAAGAGCCCCACTACAAGAGCGATGACAATGGGGAACTTACTGACTTTACGCAAAGCGACGTTGCAACCCTTCAGCAATAATCGGAGCAAGTGAATTTACATCTCCTGCGCCGAGGGTAATAATCACATCTCCCGGTTGCGCCATTTCGATAATTCGATCAGAGGCCTGAACAAAATTAGGAAGATAGTGTCCGCGTTCCATCTTGGCGGCAATCAATTCAGATGTGACGCCATGAATCGGCTTCTCACTTGCAGCATAGATTTCTAAGAGAGTGACATCATCGGCCAAATCTAAAGATGTTGCGAACCCATCGAGGAACGCCTGGGTGCGTGAGTATCGATGAGGCTGGAAGATCACCAAGACGCGACCATCGCCGGCATAACGACGAGCTGCTTCTAGAGTCACTCGTATCTCTGTCGGATGATGGCCGTAGTCATCGATGATTCGAATTCCATGTTCGGTAGCTTTGATTTCAAAGCGTCGCCCGGCGCCGCGAAAGTTGTGGAGACCATCTAATAGTTGGCTCGCAGGTAGCTGCAGCGCCATACCCATCGCAAGACATCCAGCTGCATTGAGCAGATTGTGGTGACCGGGTACTTGGAGCTCAAGGGTGCCAACAGCTCTGCCCTTCCACATTACGCGCGCAGTTGATCCCATCGCTTTAAGAGCTATCTGATCGAGGGCAAGATCAACGCCCTCAGAAGTTCCATAAGAGATAGGTGTGCAGGCAAGGAGCGATTCACCGAGTCGCTTTGAGCCAGCATCGTCGGCGCAATAGACCAAGAAACCGTCCGGCGAGATTGTTGCTGCAAAGGAGTCAAAGACTTCGGTCACTGCCTCCGGGGTATGGAAGAAATCAACGTGATCATGCTCAATATTGGTGACGATTGCAGCGAGTGGTTGGTACTCAACGAATGAACCATCAGATTCATCTGCCTCTGCCACAAAGAAATCTCCAGAGCCGCGATGGGCGTTAGAGCCTGAAGCAGTCAGCGTTCCACCAATTGCAAAGGATGGGTCTGCCCCACATGCTTGCAGCGCCACAGTCATCATTGAAGAAGTGGTTGTCTTGCCGTGAGTTCCAGCAACAGCAATGCTGCGAGAGCCTTTCATGAGAAGTGCCAGCGCCTGTGCGCGAGTGAGAATAGGTATCGAGCGTTCGACTGCATATGCCAGCTCTGGATTAGTTGCAGCGATGGCAGTTGAGTAGATAACGACATCTGCACCTTCTACATTTGCCGCCTCGTGCGTTGCTGACACTTTGGCACCAAGTGCAGTCAAGGCGGTCAGCACTGATGAATCTTTTGCATCAGAACCGCTCACGCTAATTCCATCAGAGAGCGCAATACGCGCGAGGCCGCTCATGCCTGATCCACCGATACCGATGAAGTGAATCTTCTTGCCTTGCAGCGTCTGCACTTACTTACCCCCAGAGAGCGCGTAATCCATCAACGCCACAATCTTAGTTGTTGCTTCAATATCGATAGTTGAACCCGAGATTGGAGCAGCGCTGCTGAGTGCAAGTAGACGACTGAGATTCGCAACTATCCACTCTGCAGTGAATTGTGCCTGCGGAAGAATTTCAGCTCGGCCTTGTGAGATGAGCGAGGCGGCGTTGAGATTTTGTTCTCCGTTACCGATTGGAAGAGGAATAAAGAGCGCATATCTACCTAAGGTGTTTACTTCAGCACACGTTACTGCACCACTTCTTGCAATAATCAGATCTGCTGCCAAATATGCAGTTGCCATATCGGAGATGTAGCTAACGGCTCGGTAACTATCGTGCGACTCTGGCAGCGCGCTACGTGCACCAACACCATGAAGGATATTTACGCCCTGAGAGGTTAGTGCCTGCTGTGAGCGCGCAATGACCTCATTTATCGCCACCGAGCCCTGTGAGCCTCCAAAAATAAAGACCAACGGTGCTCGTTCTTCAAAACCAAGTGCGCGCTTTGCTGCTAATCGCGCGCTGCGCCAATCTTTTTGAGCGCTCTCATGTGCGCTAGCAATATTCTCTTTCAGCGGTAGACCAGTAAGAAGTGATTTCTTCAGAGATCCACCCATCACAGGATGAGCAACGGCGGTATAGCGAGTAAAGAGCGCACCTAAACGGTTGGCAAGACCCGGTCTGGCATTTGCTTCATGGATTACGAAGGGTGTTCGAGTTAGAGCTGCAGCAAGGTAAGCAGGCGCTGATACATATCCCCCAAATCCGATAACCAGGTCCACACCTTTTATCGCCTTCATGGATTGAGAAATCGCTCGAAGCAGTGAGAAAGGCAGAAGTAATAACTTAGGTGAGATGCGACGCGGCACAGAAACTTTAGGAATAAGAGTAAGTGCGAATCCGGCCGCCGGAACAAGAGTTGTTTCTAGCCCTGCCTTTGTACCAAGAAAGGTAATCTGCGAATCAGGATGGGCCAATTGCCAGCGTCGCGCAACAGCGAGTGCAGGTTCTATATGTCCTGCTGTACCGCCGCCGGCGACGATGATGCGCATCATGCGCCTCTTCGCTTCACAATCTCTTTACGCACTTCAGGATCGCGAAGAGCAGCTCCTGCTACAAAACCAATTGCGCAGAGGGATGCAACGAGAGCAGAGCCACCGTATGAGACAAGTGGAAGCGTTACGCCAACAACCGGCAAGGTACTCGTTGCAGATCCAATATTGAGAAATGATTGCGCCATAAACCAACATGCGATTCCTGCACAGGCGTAGCGAATCATTGGCTCCTGGGCGCGAAGTGCGATGCGGAACATGGAATAGATAAGAGTTCCCAAGAGTGCGAGAACTGCGAGCGTTCCGACCAAACCAAGTTCTTCACCAATGACAGAGAAGATGAAGTCAGTGTGGGCATCAGGGAGATTTCCCCACTTCTGCCGACTTCCACCGAGGCCGACTCCAAAGAGTCCACCCGTTGCAAGTCCCAACAAGCTATGGGCTGGTTGCCAACCGGCAAGTTTGTAATCTTCAGGTGCAAAGGGATTGAGGAAGACTAGGAATCGCTGAGCGCGGTAATCAGATGTTGCAATGAGGAAGGCCAGCGCGAGGGCTCCGGCAGCGGTAGCCCAGCCAAGGATGCGCAATTGAATGCCAGAGACAAAGAGCATGCCCGCCAAGATTGCTGCAATAACAGATGTGGTTCCAAGATCTCGTCCAGCCATAACTAGAACCATGATGATGAGGAAGCCTGGGGCAAGCAACGCAAAAACGTTGACGTTAAATCTGCCTGCGCTCTCTTTTCTTGCTAGTAATCGGCTCGCCCAGAGAATCATGAGGAACTTTGCAAATTCACTGGGTTGGATATCAATAACTCTTAGGTCAATCCAGTTGGTATTTCCTTTGACGGTCTTTCCTACACCTGGAATAAGGAGTACAGCTAATGAAAGTAGTGAAATAGTGAAGGCGAAGCGAGCCAATAGATTCCACTGTGCGACAGTAATTTTAGTTAAGTATGCAGCGATAGGTAGCGAGACGACCACAAAGAGCAATTGGCGCAGGACAATAGAAGTTGCGCTTCCCTTTGTATCGATGGCATGAATCGTGGAAGCCGAGAAGACCATAATCACGCCGAGGAAAGTCAGCGCGGTAGCGCTAGCCAAGAGCATGTAGAAGTGGTTGACCGGTTGCGCTAAGAACTTCTTCTGAACTTTACTTGCCATCTCGCACTACCTTCTCGACTGCGCTCTTGAACCTATCTCCGCGGTCGGAGTAAGAGAGAAATTGATCCATCGAAGCGCACGCCGGGGCGAGCAAGACGGTGTCACCTGAAACCGCTTTAGCTTTCGCCGTGCGGATAACACTCTCCATTAACGAATTATCCACTCCACCTTTGGAATATCCGGCAGGTGAATCGATGAGTTCTACTTGAATGTGTGGAGCGCGCTGACGGAGTTCATCTGCAATCAGTACGCGATCTTCGCCAATCAAGATGGCGACTCGAACGCGAGCCTTAATTCTCTCAATCAGCTCGCCCATTTCAGCGCCCTTTGCCAGCCCGCCTGCGACCCAGACGACCGAGAGTGCAGACATGATGGAGGCGCTGGCAGCATGAGGATTTGTCGCTTTGGAATCATCAATCCAGGTAACGCCATCGCTTTCATACACCTTCTCGATGCGATGACGCCCTGGTGTAAATGTGGAGATTGCAGAACGGAGAGCTTCATGAGCCACCCCTGCGGTGAGCGCTAAACCTGCTGCTGCTAGTGCATTTGAAACGCTATGAGGAACTGTGGGCTTTACCTCATTGAGCTCGGCGATCATCGCTGCTTCTTGCGGGTTAGCAACAAAGGCGCGATCTACTAAGAGCTCTTCGACGATTCCGATTTCCCCTGGTCCTGGCGTATCAAGTGAGAAGAAAACTTTCTGTCCTTGCCAATGAGCCACGCGCGTCACAATCTCGCCATCTTCACCATTAAGGATTGCAGTGGTGGCTCTATCAAGAATTGAAATCTTGTCGCCTGCATATGCATCAAAGCTACCGTGCCAATCAATATGGTCCTGGGCAATATTGAGAATTGCCGCTGCAATAAATGATGCATCTTCCATCCAGTGAAGTTGGAAAGATGAGAGTTCAATGACTAAGAATTGATAATCCTCGAGAGATTCGACGGATTCGATGACAGTCGTTCCGACGTTGCCACATGCAACTGCGCTGACTCCCCCAGCTTGCAACATTGCAGCAGTGAGTTCGACTGTTGAGGTCTTTCCATTTGTACCGGTAAGGCTGATCCACTTCTGGGCGGGCTTTTTAACGCTCCACGCATAATCAACTTCATTTATCAAAGGCACTTGCGCAGCCCGTGCGGCTTGAATAACTGGGTGGCTCTCTTTCCAGCCTGGTGAAATCAGCAGACGGTCGAAGTCGGTGATTGTGATTGCATCTGGATGTACAACGGGAAACTCATCTGTAGAAGTCTTATTCTCATCAATCAGCGTTACTTCAACTCCACGTTTGGTCAGGCTTCGCGCCACCGCTAACCCAGTTACTCCAGCACCTGCTACGCAGATCCGCAATCCATTGAGGTTCTTATAAAGTTCTTGTGCCATGAGGGTTTAACTTGCAACCCAATCTGTGTAAAACAGGCCCAGGCCAAGTGCTACACAAAGTCCTGCAATGATCCAGAAGCGAAGAACAATCGTGACCTCGCCCCAACCCATGAGTTCAAAGTGATGTTGAAGAGGTGCCATCTTAAAGAGGCGCTTGCCTCCAGTTAAGCGGAAGTAGATAACTTGCAACGCTACTGAGAGGGTGATGATGACGAAGAGGCCACCCAGTGGGATTAAGAGGAGTTCAACGCGCAGCGACGCCGCAAGTCCAGCAAGTGCACCACCGAGAGCAAGCGAACCGGTATCTCCCATAAAAATCTTTGCAGGTGATGCATTCCACCAAAGAAAGCCTGTGCACGATCCAGCAAAGGCTGCGGCGAGCACTGCCAAGTCGAGCGGATCTCGAACGTTATAACAATTTGGTGAAACGCTCACTGCGCAGCTTTGACCAAATTCCCAGACGCCAATCAAAACAAAGGCGAGGAATGTCATGACAGATGCGCCAGTTGCCAATCCATCAAGCCCATCAGTGAGGTTTACACCATTACTTGTTGCTGTCACCATAAAGGCGATCCAAATAATGACAAGAACAACTCCGAGGTTAATTCCTGTATCACGCACGGTAGAAAGATTCTGCGAGATTGGAGTTAAGCCATCAGCATCTGGAAATTGCAGGCCTAGGTAGCCAAAGATTGAGGCGAATAAGACTTGTCCAAAAATCTTCTGCTTGCCGCTAATCCCCCGGGAATTCTGCCGAGAGACCTTGAGGTAATCATCCAGGAAACCAACGAAACCAAGTCCAAGGACAAGTCCAATAATGAGTAGCGCCGATACCGTGACAGCTGTCTGTGTCAGAAGATGCGCTATGAAGTAGGCGAAAATTGTCGCAAAGATAATGATGATGCCACCCATAGTTGGGGTACCGCGTTTTGTGTGATGCGTTGAAGGTCCATCATCACGAATAAATTGTCCATAACCGCGACGAGCAAGAACTTTAATAAGTGCTGGGGTTCCGAGGAGCGAGAAGAGGAGAGCAAGCGCTCCGGCGATAAGGATGAGTCTCATTCGGTATCTGCCATCTCTTGAATACGTTTCGACCACGCCTGCGTGATTAACTCTGCCAACTCTTCTAACTTCTCAGAGCGTGATGCCTTTACCAGCACGACATCTCCTTTATTCATATTTGCCACCATGGAGGCGGCCTCTTCTTTACTTGCAAATGTATGCACTGTCGTTGCGCTATCTGTCGGAATAGCTTGCGCATATTCAGGAGCTGCGACGCAGACGAGGTGATCTATTCCAAGTTCTGAGGCAAGGGTGCCAATAGCGGCGTGGTCTTGGTCAGATGACTCGCCGAGCTCGTGCATTTTTCCAAGAAATGCCCACGCTTCACCTCCGCGCTCTTGCGCAAAATGGACAAGTGTCTGCAACGCCGCCGATGCAGCCTCAGGGCTTGAGTTATATGAATCATTGATGAGGACAAGTGAGCCGAGTTCAGAAATTTCCATACGCCACTTAGCGGAGGATTCAGCTGTTGAAAGTCCGCCAGCAATCTGATCAAGGGTTAGCCCCAAAACGGAGGCAACTGCAGCAACTGCAAGAGCGTTGGCTACTTGATGTAACCCAACAATGCGAAGTCCTACTGCGGTGCGACCTTCGGGCGTCACTAGATCAAAGTGGGCGCGGCCTTCGCGAATTTCAATATCAGTTGCTCGAATTTCGCAGCCGCTGCTTTCTCCAAATGTGACAACACGACCTTTGTGAAGCGCCGACATCTTTGGCGTGAATTCGTCGTATTGACCCAGTACAGCAATAGCAGTTGGTTGCAGAGTTGAGATGAGCTCTGACTTTGTTTCAGCGATGGCAGCCTGTGAACCAAACTCTCCTAAGTGAGCAGTTCCCACTCGCAAGACAACGCCAACATCGGGAACGGCAATTCGGCAAAGATGGGCGATATCGCCTATATGGCGTGCTCCCATTTCAACGATGCAGAACCGAGTCTTCTCATCGCATTGCAGCAGAGATAGAGGTGCGCCAATTTCGTTGTTGTAATTACCGTGTGGCGCCATCGTTGAAGCAACAGTCGATAGAACCGATGCAAGAAGTTCTTTCGTTGTGGTCTTGCCTTGCGAACCGGTAATACCAATAACAGTGAGGCCAGAAAGGCGGCTACGTACTTCATGTGCCAAGACGCCCAGTGCTTGGATAGTGTTACCTACCAAGATGTGTGGACCTGCCACAGCGCGTTCAGCAAGGGTAAGAACTGCGCCATGCGATTGCGCATCAGAAACAAAGTCGTGGCCATCTACCTTCTCACCCTTAATGGCAATAAAGAGTGAGCCCGCAGTTGCTGCCCGAGAATCAATCACGGGGTTTGCGCAAACCACGACATCTTCACCGTGAAGCGTTCCGCCGACAAGAGCTGCTATTTCAGAGGCTTTGAGGGAGATCATCCGCGCGCCTCGATTGAAGTAGCAAGAACAAGTCGGTCATCAAAGTCAGTTACAACGCCTGCAATATCTTGACCTTGTTCGTGGCCTTTTCCAAGGACTAAAACAGTATCGCCAGCCTCTGCCACTGAGACAGCGTGGCTGATTGCCGTTGCTCGATCTTCGATAATCGCAGATGGGGCTTTGACATCAAGGGATGAAACCATCTCGCGCAGAATTGCTGCCGGGCTTTCAGAGCGCGGGTTATCGCTGGTAAAGATTGCAATATCGCAACCTTGCGAAAGCGCTGCACCCATCAGAGGACGTTTTGTGGCATCACGATCGCCACCACACCCCAAGACTGCAATGATCTTTCCGGCAGTGAATTCTCGCGCTGCGGAGAGCACATTTGTTACCGCATCAGGTGAGTGTGCGTAATCAACAAAGGCTTTAAATGGTTGGCCTAAGACAACGGCATCTAGTCGACCAGGTGCTCCAGTTAGTTGCGGAATGACTGCAGCAAGTTCAATGGGATCAACTCCACTTTCGTGGGCAAGAGCTACAGCAAGCAAGAGATTATCTGCGTTATATCCACCATGAAGAGATGTACGAGATTCAATCAAGATTCCGCCGGTGCCTCGGATAGAAAATTCTGCACCTTGTTGAGTGGGAGTGATATTTGTAAAGTGCCAGTGCGCTTTTGGATTGGTTCTCGAAATAGTTGTGAGCGTGAGGGATGTGCGCTCTACCAGAGTTGCACCATAGGAAGTATCGATATTGATAAAGGCTGAGTCAGCGTATTCAGATGTAAAGAGAGCCGCCTTGGCCTCGAAGTATGAGCTCATATCTTTATGGAAATCGAGATGATCTTGGCTTAGATTTGTGAAGGCAGCGATGGCAAAGTGTGAACCCTTCATACGACCCATGCTGAGTGCGTGGCTAGAAACTTCCATCACTAGATTGCGAACATGGCGTTCTCGCATTGTTGCAGCTAGCGCTTGTAGCTCTGGAGCTTCCGGAGTTGTGCGAACACTTGAAAGGCGCTCTGCACCAATTCGCGTTTCTACAGTACCAATCAGTCCTGATTCACGTCCTACTGCCTGAAAGATTTGGTAGAGCAAGGTAGAGACAGTTGTCTTCCCATTGGTGCCAGTAATTCCGATGCTGGCAATATCGCGAGTGGGATATTGGTAGAGCGATGTGGCAGCGAGAGCGCCGGCAGCCCGCACATCTTTGACGACAAGAGTTGGAAGTGATGAATCAATCTGGGCACCTTGTGCATCTGTAATGACTGCAACTGCGCCTTGAGCACGAGCGTTTCTAATGAAATCTGCGCCATGCGCCTTCGCGCCAGGAATAGCTAAGAAGAGATCTCCTGCTTCAACGTCTTTATCGCTATGAGTAACTCCAGTAAAGACTAAATCTTTAGCTAACGGAACTGCTCCTATGAGGCTTGCGGTATCACTTAAGTGCGCTGAGAACTCGGCAAGTGGGCGGATCACTGTCTTACTGCTCCACTTTTTTCTGCACTCACCTGTGTTGCCTTCATG
Source organism: uncultured Candidatus Planktophila sp. (assembly GCA_964610715.1). GTDB lineage: Bacteria > Actinomycetota > Actinomycetes > Nanopelagicales > Nanopelagicaceae > Planktophila. The sequence goes on along the minus strand of CAZSWE010000001.1, from coordinate 3,562 downwards.
CGAGTTAAATCTTTCTGGTTGAGCGCAACTGGCATAACTTTAGTTCCAGTTGGTGCAACGTGCTTAGTCTGTAGAACGAAGGTCATTACCTTCTTGAAGACTGGACCACCTAAGAGGCCTCCGTAGTAACCATTACGTGGATCTTGAATGGTGACGTTAATGACGTAACGAGGTGCATCTGCTGGAGCAAAGCCGATAAATGAAGCTGTGTAACCGCTATAGCCGCCAGTCTTATCGTTATAGCGCCACGCAGTTCCGGTCTTTCCTGCAACGCGATAGCCAGGGATTGCAGCAGATGGAGCTGTTCCGGTTGGAGAGACAACGCTCTCCATCATCAGACGTAACTCGCGAGCAGTATCTTCGCTGACAACGCGGGTTGTAGTTCTATTGGCAGCCGGTGTGAAGTGGCCAGATGCATCTTGAGTTCCAGCAATAACAGTTGGTGAAACTCGAACTCCATTATTTGCAATTGTGGCAAAGACGCTTGTGGCCTGCATTGCAGTTACAGAATAACCCTGGCCAAAGGCAACTGTTGGCGCTGTAGTGCCAGACCAATCTTTAACCTTAGGCATGAGACCTGCAGATTCACCAGGTAGTCCAGAGCCAGTCTTAACTCCAACGCCAAATTTATTTAGATATGAATAGAGCTTGTCATTACTGAGAGTTTCGCCAATTTTGATTGTGCCGGTGTTGCTCGAAACTGCCAAGATTCCTGAGGTTGTAAGTTGCTGCACTGGATGCTTATCGTGGTCTTTAAATGTGGACCCACCACGCTTTAACTTATAAGGAACTGCAAAGACCGTCGTTGGGGCAACTGTCTTCTCTTCAAGCGCCGCTGCCAGCGTCATTACCTTGCCAGTAGAACCTGGCTCATAGACATCTTGCACAGATGGGTTGCGCATTAAATTAAGGTCAACGTTCTTTGTATTGTTGGGATCAAATGTTGGCGCAGTAGCGTGAGCAACGATTTCACCTGTGCGAGGATCCATCACGATTACGGTTCCGCTGGCAGCTCTTGAGCTCTTCACTGCTTCAGCGATCGCCTTCGCTGCAACCCACTGAACGTCGCGATCAATCGTCAGACGAACTGTGGTGCCAGCTTTTGCAGCAACAATCTCGCGTTGAGAACCAGGAATTTCTGCGCCATAACCATTGGCAAATGAGTAGCGACCATCGGTTCCAGTTATAACTGAGTTAAGACTTGATTCCAGGCCAGTTGCGCCAATGCCATCTGTGCGCACAAAGCCAACGAGTGATGAGATTAATGAACCAGAAGGATATTCGCGGATAAAGGAACGCTCTGGGAAGAAGCCAATAATGCGCTTATCTAGCTGTTCGTTGGTGAGTGCTTTGTTGTATTCATAAATCTCTTTTGTCAGGCGATCCCATTGTGCAGGGCGACCATTCTTGAGAACTATGGAATAGCGGCGCGTTCCGGTGATGTTCTCTTGAACCTCATCTACAGGCAGACCCAAAATGGGAGCAACAAAATTCGCTACTCGAGCTGGTTCGGTAATTTGAGTTTGGTCGACCACGATGGTGATTGCAGAGACGCTGCGTGCAAAGGCGACTCCATTGATATCAGTAATTTCTCCTCGTGGAGCTGGCGTGGTTCGAGTCAACTCCATCTCGTTGGCAGCTTTACTCTGGTAATCACTTGCCTGAATAACTTGAACGCGAACGAGTTGAAGCGCAAGCAATACGAAGATCATAAAGACGCCAATAATAAGAATCTTGATGCGTGATTTAGAAAGTAGTAGATCACCCATTTGTCACACCCGTTGGTGGAGTTAAATTGAGAAAGACTGGAGATTCAGATGGGCGCATACCGAGAGCGGCAGCAGCTGCAGCAAGATTTTCGGGCGCTTCGAAGGAGTCGATTGATCTATTGATTGCATCGCGTTGATCTGCAACTTGCTTTGCCTCAACCTTGAGATTTGAAAGAGTGAAGGCATCTTGCGCCAAGAGCGTGTTAACGCCCAGCAGAACCAGGAATCCCATGGCGCTAACCACTGTAAGAAATGTAGCGAAATATCGATGCGTTGCGCGCGCACCAGAATTTAGGTCAGGGAAAATTCCAGAGATGATGTCGGCAGTGCGCTCTGCAACCACCTTGCGCGCTTTAGGAATAGCTGTCGCTGGTTGGGATTTACGAGCAGTTGCTTGAGCCATTACGCAGCCACCCTTTCAATTGCGCGCAGGCGCACTGAGGCAGAGCGTGGGTTCTCATCCAGTTCGCTCTGAGATGGAGTTTCACCAGATCGGAAGACCAGTGAGAATTTTGCGGCGAACTCAGGAAGTTCAATCGGAAGATTGCGTGGGCTCTTAGATGTAGATGCTTCTAGGAAGACCTCTTTAACAATGCGATCTTCGAGTGACTGGAACGACATCACAACAAGTCGTCCCTGCACCATCAATAGATCAAGGGCTTGTGGGAGTGCGCGGGTGATTGCCCCGAGCTCATCATTTGCTTCAATTCGTAGCGCTTGGAAGGTGCGCTTTGCTGGATTGCCACCAGTGCGACGAGTAGCTGCCGGGATGCTCTCTTTGATCAACGTCGCAAGTTCTGTCGTTGAGTTAAGAGGCGCAATAGCACGTGCCTTGACGATATTTTCAACGATACGTGTTGCAAACTTCTCTTCGCCATACGTGCGCAGAATCTTTACCAACTGGCCAGGTTCATAAGAATTGACGATTTCGTAAGCGGTGATTCCTTTGCTGCGATCCATCCGCATATCAAGAGGGGCATCTTGTGAATATGAGAAGCCGCGCTCTGATTCATCTAGCTGCATAGATGAAACACCTAAATCAAAGAGAGCCCCATTGATATGAGTAAAACCAAAGCTCTGTACTACTTCTGTGATCTCATCAAATACGCAGTGCGCTGTCTTGAGGCGATCTCCAAATGGAGCAAGGCGAGCAGATGCTTTCTCGAGCGCGCTCTTATCGCGATCAATACCAATGACGGTGAGGTTTTCAAAACGTGCAAGGAGCGCTTCGGTGTGGCCGCCCAGACCAAGAGTTGCATCGACAATAACTGGATGAGCAGATGATGCAATTGAAGGAGCAAGAAGATCTACGCAACGATCGCGCATTACTGATATGTGTTGCATCTTCTCCCCCATTCTCAACTCTTTCTTCCTTCATCTCATCGATATCCGATTAGGTGAGCGCTCATCTCTGGTCACCGCCGGCCGACGGATCTATTTCGAAAGCGACGCCGGGGAAGGGACGTCGCTGCCGGCCTAACAAGCAAGGAAAGGTCGGCGGTGGCCACAAATGAGCGCTCTATTTAGTTGTGTTAAATGTTTTTTGCTGATGTTCTAAAAAAGTCCCGGAAAAACCTCCTCAGAGACATCAGCAAAACTTTTTTCGCGATCAGCGAGGTACTCGCTCCACGCAGCGCTATCCCAAATTTCAACGCGAGTATTTGCGCCGATAACAACGCACTCTTTTTCAAGGCCTGCATAAGTGCGAAGTCCCTGTGGGATGGTGACGCGACCTTGACGGTCAGGAATTTCATCGTGCGCGCCGGCAAACATCACGCGCTGGTAATCGCGAG